>JBFKII010000033.1:0-20749 GCA_041632295.1 Anaerolineales bacterium
CGGATCGCCGAGGCCGCCCGGTCGAGGCTCTTGCGCTGGACCTCTTCCAGCACCAGCCCGGTGTCCCCGGTCTTCCACAGGGCGCTGAAAGTTTCAGGGATGTTGCCCTGGTTCTCGACCACCACCTCGATGGTCTCGCCGAGTCGCACGTTGACCTTGCGCAGCTTGCTTTCGAACAGAGACTGCGCCTCCAGGGTGAGGACGCACTCGGCCCGCGCCCGGTCCTCGGGGCGGGATTCGCTCTGGATGTGCACGCTGAATCGGATCCGGCCGGCGCGGTGGCTGGTCGACATCCGGGGGGCGATCTTCAGGAAGATCTGCTTCTGCCCGGCTGCGTCCAGCTTGAGGCGAGGCTGGGTGGTCGTCACCCAGGCGGGGGGCAGCCCCTGGACCGAGACCTTGAAATGGTCCTCCTCCAGGCCCTGGTTGACCAGGGTCAGCGGGATCGTGACCTGGGCGTCGGGGGCCACGGAGAACTGGTGCGAGGCCATCAGAATGCCGATGCGGCCGCCCTCTCCAGGCAGGGACATGTTCAGGGTCCCATCGAGCACCATTCGGGGGCTGCCGCGGTCGTCCTGAAGTGCCAGCCGAAAGTTAAACGGGCCGGCGGTATCGGGCAGGTCGCCGGGGATGTGGATGCGCAGCGGGAAATCGCGCTGCTCCCCGGGCTGCAGGTTGATTTTGCGCCGGGTGGTGGAAAACCACTCCAGGGGGATTCCGGCGACCGACAGGTCGATGTTCAGCTCCGTCTGGGCCCGGTTGCTCAAGCGGACGTGGATGGTGGTCGTCTTGCCGGGGGCGACCAGCCAGGAGGCCGGCTGCAGTTCCGCCGCGAAGGCGCTTTCTGGTACGTTACGGATGGAATTGTTCATGAAAGATATCCCTGCAGCCCTTCTTGGAAGCCGGCCGGGAGGCCCCGCCGTAGGCGAGGCCTCCGCTTATTGATTTTTTGGGTAAACGCTCACCTGCGGAGCATGCCGAGCAGCCAGAGGAAAACCACGGCCCCCACGAAAGCGGTGATCAGGGAACCGAGCAGGCCGCCGGCGCTGACGTTCAGCAGGCCAAACAGGAACCCGCCGACCAGGGCGCCGATCACGCCGATGATCAAGTTTCCGACCAAGCCGTACCCGCTGCCTTTCATCACCTTTCCTGCCAGCCAGCCTGCTGCCAGGCCGATGAGTAAAAACCATAGAAAGTCCATGTGCGCTCCTCCTGTATCTGAATGTATTCGAAAACACGCGGGTTTGCAACCCCCCTTTGCGGGCCCGTCCCGTCCAGGTTAACCGTTGGCGGCGGTGCGTGCTTTAAAAACTCATATCGGCGCACTTAAGCTGACATTAAAAGTCGGCGAACCCGGGGCCGGATTATGTTCCTGGCTGGTTTTTCAGGTTACCCCGGCACAGATTTCTCCATTCCGGTGCAGACCCCCCACTGCGCTCGGGACAGGCCACGCCACCTCCAGTTGAAATGAAAGGCAAGGGAAGGGGCCCACCAGATGGCCGCAGGCGGGCCTGGCTGCGCCCGTACCTGCTCAAGTTCCTTTCTTGGAATGATATAATGATCCCAGGGTGGGAAAACCACTTCGGTTGAGAGCTCTTTTTTGTCTGGCAATGAAATCAGGGGAGATCTGTAAAATCCGGGGTTCAGTAACTTAACCCGCGGAATCGCCAGCAAGGGGCCAGATAAGGGCGGAAAATGATGTCCACCGTCGCCGACGATAAAGAAAAGAAAACCGTTTTGTTGTTATTTGCGTGGGCACTGATTCTGGTTGTCTCCCATCTTCCGGAAATAATCACGAGCGAGTTGCTTTTTGGAATTCCGGACTGGCTCGATTGGGCCAAATTTGGGGCGGTTGCATTCATTCTCGTTTTATGTGGTTTGTGGAAAACAGTGCGCCCACTCTGGCAACTTGCCGTTGTTTTCCTGGTGTTTCAATTCGTGCTCATGATTTCATCGTGGGTTGAAACCAGGCCTGGATGGCTCAATTTCTTCCATGGCTCAGACCCTACATTCACCAGGGTATTTGGCGAATCCTTTGTTCGAGACATATTTGTAACGCTCGCAGTCATCGCAACTCTATGGACATTGAAAGGATCCAGGAGAAAATTCTTTCTTGTCAAAGGTGAGATGGACGCCCCCATTGAGCCAATACCATGGTTAGGCATCGGAAAAGGTGAATCATGGCGCACTTTTGGATGGATATTCGCTGGTGTAGGCGGCTTAGGGGTAGCGATATCGGTATTGCTAAGTGTGGAATTATCTTGGGATGTTATAAGGGGTGTGCTTCCCATGCTGCCCTCGGTGTTGCTCTTCTCAGCCATTAATTCCTTCAACGAAGAAATCTATTACCGGACGACATTACTTTCTACCTTGCCGGAGCATATTGGTAAAAATCATGCCTTGCTGATCAATGCAGTGTTCTTTGGGATGGCACATTATTTACACGGCACTCCATCCGGTATATTTGGCTTCCTGTTAATCGGCTTTTATGGGTGGCTAATTGGAAAGAGTTTGTTGGAAACGAAAGGATTTCTTTGGGCGTGGATTATCCATTTTGTACCAGATGTCTTCACATTTGCATCGTACACACTCTTCTGGGTACAACAATAAGGATACTTCGGCTATTCCCCCCTGCAGCCGAACCGGCGGACCAGCCCTCCGAAGGTAGTTTTCATCACATCGGCCGAGTCGCCCTCCAACCAGGGCAGCATGGATAAGACCGGCCGGGTTGGTTGGGACTTTAATGAAAAAACCGCTCCTTCTCGAGCGGTTTTTCTTTGATTGAGTTTTTTCGGCGCTGCGGAAGCGGACTCAGGCGGGCTCCGCCGGCCCCTCTTCGGCCGCCGGTTCCGGCTCCGGCTCAGGCTCCGGCTCCGGCGCTGCAGCAGGCTTCTCTTCCAGATCGACCACGAATTTCTCCGTGTCCTCCTGCATCCAGGCCTCGTAATCGTCGTAGGGCACCTGGCGCATGCTCAGAGAGATGCGCTCCTCCTCCGTGTCGATCTCCAGGATCTGGACGAGCAGCTTGTCCCCCGAACGCACCAGGTCGCCGGGCGCGCTGGCCCCCGCCAGCAAGATCTCGCTGACATGCACCAGCCCCGAGATCTCTGGGGTGAGCTGCACAAAAGCGCCGTAGTCATGGACGTTGGCGACCGTGCCTTCCACCAGGTCGCCGACCTTGTACATCTCAGCGAACTTCTCCCAGGGGTTGGCCAGCAGCGCCTTGCGGTTCAGGCTGACGCGCTCGCGATCCATGTCGACCTTTTCAACCAGCACCTCCACCTGCTCCCCCACCTGCAGGATCTCGGAGGGCTTGCGGCTCTGGTCCCAGGACAGGTTGGATACATGGATCAGGCCGTCCACCCCACCCAGGTCGACAAAAGCGCCGAACTGGACGACGTTGGAAACGATACCGTTGACCCGCTCGCCGACCTCAAGCTCTTTCAGCCGCTTTTCGCGGCGCTTCTCCTCCCCGGCCTGCGCAGAAAGCACAAAGCGCTGCCGGTCGGGGTCGATCTCCAGCACGCGCGCCACCAGCGTCTCTCCGAGCTTGCCCGTTTTAATCGAGCTCAGCTGCTCGCGCGAGTACCAGCGCTGCAGTCCCGGGATGTGGGAGTTGGGGATGAAGCCCGTGATACGGCCAAAAGCGACCAGCAGGCCGCCCTTGTTGTGCCCGGTGACTTCGAGATCCAGCAGGGTCTCATTTTCCATCGCCTCGCGGGCCCGCTCCCAATCCTGGAGCTCGAGCCCCTTTTCGATCGAGACCACCAGTTCGTCCTCGTAATCGGACTTTCCGGCGACATAGACCGGCACCTTGGAGCCGACCGTCAGGCTGGCCAGCGTGGCTTCGTCAAGCTGCTCCAGCTCCTTGCCGGGGACGATGGCGTCACGATGTGCGCCGATGTCCAAAATAACAGCGTTTTCATCGATCTCCAGGACGGTGCCCTGGACGATCTGGCCCAGCTTCGGTTGCTGGTGTTCATATTCCTCTAGCAGTTCTGCAAAATGGTCATTCATCTTGATATTTTCTTTCACTTGAATAGTGGAATCTCCTTTTTAGTTTTTCTTACGAATTAACAGCGTTCTCGGGAATGTCCTGGCTTTCCTGCAGGAGCTTGTTGAATTTCTGGCGTGCTTCTTCGATATCGATACCCAGGCTGAGCGACCACTCTTTCAGGAAACGGTTTTTGAGCGTGCGGAATGATTCCTCTTCGGTCGGGTTCAGCCCGCGGTCGTTCTGGCGGGCGAACAGGTCGCGCATCAGCTCGATATCGGAGCGCAGCGCACCATCCAGGGTGGTGTCCCGGATGCGCTTGCGGCGGATCTTGTAATTGGAGGCCATCTTCTCGGGCGCTTCCTTGAGGATGCGCAGCGCGCGGCGGATGCGGTGCGGGCTGGCCAAAGGGCGGACCGTTTCGTTGTTGGCGTCATCCACCGGCACCCAGTACTCGCTTTCCTCGGCCTGAACGCGGTAGTACTTGCGTGATTCCCCTCCGATCGACTTCTTTTCCACCGCCTTCACCTGCCCGATGCCGTACACCAGGTGGACGATCCAATCCCCTTTAGAAAATTCTTGGGGTTTTGCGCTCATGAGACCTCCTTTTTCATTTTCGCTATCAGTCTACCATCCTTGATATGGTTCTGTTTTCACCTGAACCGGACCGGCCAGGCGCTATTTCGGAGCCCACCACATCTTCAGGCGGAGATGCTCCTTCTTGGGGTTGAGTTCCGCGATCCGCACGGTCACTTTGTCGCCCACGCCGAGGATCTGCTCAAGCTGCTCGACCTGGGGCGTATCAATGTCCTCGCGCTGGACCAGCCCGCGTACCCCCGGGACCAGCCGCACCAACAGCCCGGAGCTGCGGATCTGCAGGATGGTCCCAAGTACCAGGTCCCCGGCCTTGTGGATGCGGCCAAAGATCTGCCAGGGGTTGGCCACGACCTCTTTGCGACTCAGGCGCAGGTCGGCACGCCCGTTTCCGGGCCCGATCACCCTGGCTTCCAGCTGCTCGCCCGGCTCGGTGAAATCGCTGGGGTGCTCCAGCCAGCGCCAGGCCAGGTCGGGCTTGGCGATAAAGCCGGTTGCGCCTTCAAGCTCGACCAGGATCCCGTCGTCAAAGATCTGCCTGACCAAACCGGAGACGACCTCGCCCGGTGAAAAGGCCAGGGTTTCAGCGGCGATTCCGTCCGGACTTTCACCGGCTCCGTCCAGGCTGGCGGCGGTGAATATCACCGAAGGCCGGCGCTGGTCGATCTCGATCACCCGCAGGGCCAGCCGGGCGCCCACCCACGCCTTCTTGCCGGCCGCCAGGTCCGGTTCCTCGCTGGACGGCAGGTGGGAATTGGGGATGAAGCCCGACAGTTCGCCGAAACGGACCAGCAGCCCGCCGCGATTCAATCCGGTCACCTCGAGCTCGACCGTTTCGCCCGAGGTCAGCAGCGCCTGCGCCCGGGAAATATCCGCCTCCCGGGATTCGGGATGCACTTCAGGCGCCATGTGTACCGCCGGGAAAGGAAAAGGTGCGCGGCTGCGATCGGCGGATTTCAACCCTGGACATCATGCACATCAAAGGCAGCCCCCTCAAGCGCCCTGTTGCTTGATATACGCCTGCAGCTTCTGCCGGACGGCGGGATGCCGCAGGCGTCGCAGCGCCTGCGATTGGATCTGGCGCACCCGTTCGCGCGAGACCCCTTCCTTGTTGCCGACCTGCTGCAGAGTCAGCGGCTGCCCGTCCACCAGGCCGTAGCGCAGGCGCAGGACGCGCGCCTCGCGCGGGGAGAGGTTCTGTTCGAAGATCTGCTCGACCTGCTCCCGCAGCAATTTGAGGGCTGTTTCCTCCTCGGGGCTCAGGGAGTGCTGGTCCTCGATCAGGTCGCCCAGCACCGAATCGCCCTCGAAGCCCACCGGACGCTCCAGGGAGAGCGGGCGGGTGGACTGGCGGAAAATCTCCTTGATTTTGCGGGTGGGCAGCTCGGCAGCGTTGGCGATCTCCTTGTAAGTCGGCTCGCGGTCCAGCTGTTGGGTGAGCTGCTGGCGGATGCGCAGCAGTTTGCTGAGCTTATCGGAGGTGTGCACCGGCAGCCGGATGGTACGCCCCTGGTCGGCCACGGCGCGCGTGACCGCCTGGCGGATCCACCAGGTGGCATAGGTGCTGAATTTGAAACCACGCTTGTAATCGAATTTCTTGGCCGCGCGCATCAGCCCGACGTTGCCGGCCTGGATCAGGTCGGCCAGGGGCAGGCCGCGGCGCTGGTATTTCTTCGCCACGCTGACAACCAGGCGGGTGTTCGATTTGATCAGGCAATCGAAGGCCTCCTGACCGCGGCGCACCGCTTCCGCCAGTTCCGACCGCTTGGCCGCCGAAATACTCTCCTCGGCCAGCTCGGCGCGCGCCCCGAAACCCCGCTCTACCGCCTTGGCCAGCTCCACTTCCTGCTCAGCTTTAAGCAGCGGCGTGCCGGCGGCCTCTTTGAGATACAGGCCGACGATATCGTGCAGCTCGATGTTGGCCAGCGGGTTCTCTTCCTGCGGCGTTTTTTCCGCGGGTTCGGGCGGCGCTTCGGGCTCTTCCGAGTCCGGGTTCTTTTCTTCGTAGGGCACACCCGCGGTGATCAGCACCGCGAACACCTCATCGAGCAGGGAGAAGTCCTCTTCAATTTCTGGGATATGGCTGAGGATATCCTGGTACGTGATATACCCCTGTTGTTTGCCCAGGATCACCAGTTCGGAAATGGACGGCTGTTCTTCCAAACGTTGATTCAAATAATCCAATCGGAGGCTCCTTTTATCGATCGCGGTGTATCGCATAACCCGGCCGCGGGCCGGGCCCGTCATTCAACCGCTGCGATGCTGAGACGTTCTGATCCCGGCCAAAGCCGGCAAAACCGTGATCTTCTGTTCCTGGTTCGTAATGGCCCGGAATGCGTTGATATATCCTGTTCGGCTGAATGCTGGCGCTATCCGTACAATTTTAACAAACAAAGATTAAGAAATCGCCCCTGACGCTCATTTTCGCCCCTGAAAAGCGGTAAATTGGTGGAAATAAGCGGTTTTTTGCGCCCCATCCGGCCTGCCGCGGGGTCCGCTCCTGGCATTACTGCCAGAATCGGTACAGGTCAAACCCCTGCAGCACGAGCTGGAAATCGATCCCGATCAGGTTGACAATCGTAAAAATCGAGCGCCAGAACCATGCCTGGAACTGGGTGGGGTACAGAAACAGGAAGAAAATCAGGAAATAGGTGAAGCGCCCCAGCGAGTAGGCCGCCCGCAGCACCGGCTCCGGCAGGTACGGCGCGATGATGCCGAAACCATCCAGCCCCGGCAGCGGCAGCAGGTTGAAAAACAAGGCAGTGACCTGGAAAAAGGCCAGCAGGGCCATCCCCGACCAGAACTGGAAGTGCCCCTGGAAATCGGCGACCCCCAGCAAAAAGGGCAGGCTGAGCACCAGCGCCACCAGGCCGGTCGCAAAGGGGCCCGCCGCCGAGACCAGGCTGTGCTGGTAGCGCTCGCGGATCAGGTCCTGCCGGATGTAGACCGCCCCACCGGGCAGCCCGATGCCGCCCAGCGCCACGATGATCAGCGGGAAAACGATGCTCATCAGGCCGTGGGTGTAGCGGACGGGGTTGAGGGTCAGGTAGCCCTTATCCGCTACCGTCTTGTCTCCCGCCCAGTAGGCCACCGCGGCGTGGCCGAACTCGTGCAGGCACAGCGAGACGATCCAACCGCCCGTCACGAACAGGAAAACGTTCAGGAGCCGGTTGAACAGGCCACTGTAAGCAGCGTAACCGGCTCCCAGGGTCAGAAACAGGAGCAGTAGAAAAACCGGGCTGATGCGAAAACCTGCATCCTGCGGTGGGGCGACGGCCGGGGGTGCGCCGGCTGCGGCCGCCGGCTGGCCGTCCGCGGGGTTCTCGACCGGCAGGGGATCGGGATCGTTGATGATCTGCTGGATGAAGGCCGCCGTGACGCTCTGCTGCTTCAGGATGGAGGAGGTCTTCAGCTCGGGCCGCAGCAGGCCGAGGAGCAGGAAAGCGCTGTCAACGTAGGCCTGGCCGCGACCGCGCGCCAGGTCCGCCGCCTCCTGGACGACTGCCTGCATCTCGCGCGATATGCTGGCGGTGCGCCTGCTGGCCTCCCGGGCCAGGTCCGCTCGGCCGCTCAAAGACAGCTCGCACTGGGCTTTGAGCGTTTCCAGGTCAGCGCGCAGCGACTGCAGGATGGCGTATGCCCGGTAGTTGCGGTAAGCGATCAGGCTGAGCAGCAGGTGCTCAGGGTAGATGATGGCATGCCCGCGGTCCTGGGCCAGCTGGTAGGTGTACTGGGAGACGGTGTGCGCCTCCGCCGAATATGGCAGGGGTTGGTTCATTGGCTAATTGTACTCGCAAGGGCGGGGGACGTCATTCCAGCGGGGAAAGGGGCCAAGAAGTTCGGTTGCCCAAGGAGAAGCCCAAACAGGCTTCGATCGGGCGATGGTCCTTCGACTGGGCTCAGGACAGGCCCTTCGACTGGGCTCAGGACACGCCCTTCGACAGCGTTTTTCCTGAGCGCAGCCGAAGGGCTCGCCTCCCGCTCAAGCACTGCTTGGGCCTGTTTTTAATCACGCCAGGGCAAGATTTCAGGACAATTCTTGCTTCCGATCCCCATGCTTGTTAGCGCCCGGAAAACGGGTTTTGCGCTCCCTACCAGATGCGGATGTGGGCGCCGAGGTTGTCCATCCACACCATGTACACGCGTCCGGCATCGTCGACTGACAAGCGCACGTTCCGCATCACCCCGCCGGGGACGCCGCGCTGCCGGTCAAACACAACGGTGGGCACCGCAAAGCTGCGGCCGCCGTCATCCGAGAGTGTGTAAAAAATAACCGCCCGATCGGCCTGCTCCGCTTCCCAGGCCACGTGTATGCGCCCATCCGGCCCGACCGCCATGGTCGGCTTGTTGTGGTAGGCATCTTCGATTTGATTCAAGGCCATGTTGGCCGAAAAGCTGCGGCCGCCGTCGTTGGACATCGAGAACCAGATGTCGCTCTTTTCCAGGCTGTTGAGCGCGTTGTCCCGCCCGTCCATCCAGGCGACGTAAATCTCGTCCTCCGCCGCCGCCAGGACCGGGCCGGATGTCGGGCAGAAATCCAGGAACCAGGGGGCGTCCGAAATTTGCACAGGTTCGCGGAACGACTGGCTGGCGGAGTCGAAGGCCAGCATGCTGATGTTGCGCATGGTGCGCCCCTGCGCATCGACCTCCAGGTCGCGGTAGACGATGTTCGGCCCGCCGTCGACAAAGGCCGGGAACGCCGGGCAGCAGTCGCAGACCTGGGGATCGATAAAGGCGACGGCAGGGTCAGCCGCGCCCGAATCCAGACGGCTGATGGCCAATTTTCCGGCCTGGATCCAGGAAACCAGCGGGTCGGCACCCGGGACGGCCGCGACCCGCGGCAGCCATGTGCCCTCACCCTGCGCCTTGACCACCAGGCGCGGGGCGGACATCGTTTCGCCGAAATCAAACGACTCGCTGTACCACACAGCCGGGTCCTTGTGGTCGGCGAGCCACGCCAGGCCAAGATATCCCTCTGCATCGACCGTCAGGGAGGGACGTTCGATGTTGTGCATGAAAACGGCGGTCTCCCCGCTCACAGGGAGCGGCTTCGAAAACGTGGCGCCGCCATCAAAGGACCGCATCAGGAAGATTTTCTGTTCGCTGCCGAAGGCGAAAATGACCGTCCCCTGGCCCACCGCGACCACGTCCACAGACCGGACGTTTTTGATGTCCAGGCTGAACAGGGGGTTGGTGGGGGAGCCGGAGGGAAGCTGGACCTGCTGAGGGGTGCTGGTCGGGCTCAGGTCGGGGGCCGTGGTATCGGCGATCGCCGGTGTGGGGGAGGCGGCGACCGGGTCGGGGGGGGATTCGGGCCCGGCTGTGAAAGTCGGCGGGATCACGATCTCCGGAACGGCCTGCGCAACCTGCTCCGGAGCGTCCGTGGCCGGAGCCGGCGCGCCGGATTCCACACGGCAGGCGGATAACAGGGTAAACGCCAGCAAGGCGAGCAAAATATTGAAACGATTGCGATTCACGGGCTTTCTCATGCGGACTCCTTCACTCGAACAGGCCGGCCTGCCGCAGGTAGCCTTCCAGCTGCGCATCCGTGACGGCCCCGATGTGAATGGTATGGATGATACCATCCCTGTCCACGAACAGGCTGGTCGGGTAGCCGCGCACACGGAAGAGGTATTGGATTTCGGCGCCCGGGTCCAGCAGCACCGGAAACGTCACGCCCAATTCGCGGATAAAGTCCTTGACCAGATCCGGGGGTTCATCGAAATTGACCGCCAGAATGGCGAGGTCCGGCGAGTAGCGCGCGTGCCATTCCTGGAAAAGCGGCATCTCTTCCCGGCAGGGGACACACCAGGTGGCCCAAAAATTCAGCACCACCACCTTCCCGCGCTGGTCGCGAAGGGAAAAACGGTTCCCGGCCAGGTCCTGGGTTTCAAAATCCGGGGCCAGGGCGCCCTGCTCAGGGGCGGTTTCGACCAGCGTTTCCCCCGCGGGCGCTCCCTGTTGCTGCGAGGAAGTAGCCTGTTGTGCGCAACCCGCCAGAAGAAAGCCCCATCCCAGCCATGCGAAGACGGCGAATTTATACATCTGTGCTCCTCAGCCCTCGTACAGGCGCGCTTCCATCCCAAACAACTGCACGACTCGCTCGATGGCGGCAATTTCACCGGCAGTGAGGGTTTCTTTCCAGCTGAAGATCCGGGCGTGCGCGCTTTTCCGGAAATAAGTGCCGTTTCCCCGGCTGTTCCGGCTTTGCTGCTGCATGAGCTTGAGCCGGCCTGCACCCATCCCATTGCGAGCAGCCCCTGAAAGCAGCGGCTCCAGGGCGGCGGTGTTCCGGTAAAGGAGATCCTCGTAGTTGACCACGGCCAGGCGGTCGTCCACAGGGGGAAACTCACGCTGCAGGTACAGCTCCTGGACCGCCCAGTATGCGGCGATCCGTTCCACCGGGCTTTTTCGGTCCAGGGAGTGAAAATGGTCCCCGAATTCCTGAAAGTGGACCGCCCGCCCGTCATCCACATCCAGGAGCTGCTCGCGCAAGGAAAGCGACTGAAAGATATCGAACCAGGGCGCGCGTTTCAGGCTCGCGATGATCGATCGGGGGTCCCTGCGCAGCAGGATCAGAGGATTGGCATACCGCTTCCGGATGGCTTTCAAAATGAGCGCGCCCTGAACGGTTTTCACGACCACTCGATGGGACAGCGATCGGCCGAAGCTGCGGGTAAAACGGTGAAATTTACCGCGCAGGGTCCCCGCCATCACGCGGGAAATGTAAGCGTCCAGAAGGCCCTCCGAAACGGGCTTGTCCGGACTCGAATAAGGGATGAAAAGCAGCCAGAAGGAGGCCGGGCGACCTTTCAGGTCCGGGTGGCGCGCGGTCATGGCCCTTAGAAACGCACCGGATTTGGGTGAAAACGGCTCGAAGACCGTTTTGGCAGGCAGGGACCCGGCCAGCGATTCCTGCAGCCAGGTGGTCCCGCTGCGCCAGAACCCCGAGATGAGGATGGTTTCGGAAGGGTTAACCCCAGACGCGACCGCCTTGTCGATCAAATATTCCAGATACTTGGCGGCGCGCCAGAGCGCAAATCGGCTGTTTATCGCGGCGAGATCCCTTTGACGCCCGATTTGCGTCTTTTTGCGGGGCGTACTGGCTGTGCGCGTTTGCGACCCTGCCGGGGTGCAGCGTAACGATCGAACGGTACCCAAAAACGGGCCACTGTGCCCGCACGAAATTCCCCCATCTCTATGCGCCTCCCGAGCTGTACAGGGCGGGGTCGGTCGGCGTCTGGCCGGACGGATCCCAGACGTACACCCAGTCTCCCGTCTGGATCCAGTCAAAAACCCAGCGGGCGTCCCCGGTGGAAAGATTGACGCAGCCTCTCGATTGCGGCACGCCGAAGGCGTTGTGCCAGTACGTCCCGTGCAGGGCCCGGGCCTCGTCGAAATACACCGTCCAGGGAACGCCCTCCAGGTAGTAGTAATCGGATCGGTCGAGGGTGAACGAGCCGCTCATGGTCTCATTCTCGACCTTTTTGTATGCCTGGAACAGCCCGGGGCGCGTCCACTGGCCGGGCACACCGCTGGCGATCACCGTGGCGAAAACCAGCTGGTACCCCTCATACACGGCGATGGTTTGCTGGGCAAGATTGACCTCCACCCAGCGGCCGCCCTCCACCCCTTCAGGCGCCACCGGATTGGGGAACACACCGGCGACCAGCCGCCCTTCAAGCCATTCCTCCGGGCCGACCAGATACCAATCCTGCCCATCTACCACTTCCACCTGGTAAATCCGCACCATCTGGTAGCGGAAATACCAGCGGCCGGTGGTGTCCTTTTCCGCAAAACCAGGAGTGCGCTTGGATTCGCGCTCGAAAAGCACCCAGCCGAAAGCATGCTCGTGTTTTCGGTTCAGCAGCACCCCTTGAAAACTGCTCACCCCCGAAACCCGGCTCAGATCCGCACCGCGCATCCAGATGCCAAAATCGACCATGTAGTAGCGCTTGCCATCCACTTCAGCCGAGTCGATATAGGTGACATATTCAAAGCCGGGCTCCATGCGGTACAGGACCGGTTTCCCCTCCACGGCATCCTCTAAAGACGCAAATACCCGCGCGTTGTCGCTGACCACCCGGGCGTATGCGTTGGTGGTATATGCCAGCTGAACAGGCGGCTGTGGAAATTGAAGCGGCCTCAGGGGCAGGCGGATCCCCTGGCTTTCCAGGCGGGAAAGGTACGCTGCCGGCCCGGAGACGACACAACCGCGCGGCTCTCCCCGGTTGAGCGCCGGGTGGCACAGCGCCTTGCCGGCATTCTCGGGATGCTGGCCGGCGAGTGCCTGCCGGGGAGCGGGGCCCAAGAAAACGATTGCCGCAAACAGGGCAACTGCCAGGATTTTCAGGCGGGTATCCATTCAAAAAGCTTATACGAAATTCCACATTCCCGAAAGGCGCAAAATGGCCTGTTTCAAGCAGATGCGGGGTTCTGCGGGGAAGACCGCACGGCTACGGCCGGCGGATGATCCCGCGGCGGCGGGCGTTCAGCCAGACTGCCCGGATATAGCCGGCGGTTTGAAACCCGACCGTGACCAGCGTCAGCCACCAGAAGGCCGGGTAGATCAGGTTGTCTCGCTCGGGGCCGCGGCGCTGGTAGACCAGGTACAGAAACAGCAGCACGTGCATGACGGTCAGGGCGAACAGGGTGTAGTTCTGCTGCTGCAAGAACTTCCAGCCCCTGCCCAGCCATCGCTGCGAGAGGTCGTTGGCCGTGACGCCCAGGACCAGCATGATCGCCAGGGCCAGCAGCCCGACCCAGTTGGATGAAGCGAATGCGTCCCGCAGCAGGGTCGAGCCGCCGGCTTCGAGCCGGAAGAAAAACCCCATAGGGTTCCAGCGAAAGACCCGCATATAGATGATGACGTGCGCCAGGGCGGCCAGGGCAGCCACCACGCCAAGCTCCCGCCGCCAGGGCAGCAGTGGCCACAGGCGCGGGATAAACTGCGCCGCCGGCCCGATGATCAGCGTCAGGCACAGCAGGGCGAAGGATGCGTCCGCCACGATGCGGTTCCAGAAGTGGACCGGGTGCATCTCCCAGCGGCCCCAGGAAAACAGCCCGCTCAACAGCGCGAACAGCAGAAACGCCAGGGCATAGCGCACGCGGCCGTCCTTCATCCGGAAAACGTCAGCCGCCGCAGGTACTGGGCGTTGATGGCCACCACAACCGTGCTCAGCGACATGAACAGCGCGCCGACGGCCGGGGAGAGCAGGATGTTCCAGGGCGCCAGCACGCCGGCCGCCAGCGGGATGGCGAAGATGTTGTAGCCCGTGGCCCAGATCAGGTTCTGGACCATCTTTCTGTGCGTCGCCCGGCTGAGCTCCATGATGCGCACCACGTGCAGCGGGTTGGACTGCACCAGGATCAGGTCGGCCGATTCGACCGCCACGTCCGTGCCGCTGCCGATGGCGATGCCGACGTCCGCGCGGGTCAGCGCCGGGGCGTCATTGACCCCGTCCCCCACCATGCCAACTTTCAAGCCTTCCGCCTGCAGCTGGCGCACCTTTTCGTCCTTGTGCTCGGGCAGCACCTCTGCGAAGAAGCGCTCGATGCCCAATTCCCCTGCCACCCCGCGCGCCACCGGCTCGCTGTCCCCGGTCAGCATGGCGACCTCGACTCCCATCGCTTTCAATTTGTCCACCGCGGCGCGGCTCTCCGGGCGCACCGCGTCCGCCAGGGCGAAGGCGGCGACCACCCCCCCACCGGCCACCAGGTACACCACCGTCTGGCCCTTCTGGCCGGCGGCCGCGGCGAATTCCGCCACCGGGTCCGGCGGCATGGTGTCGAGCATCTCGAGCAGGCGCGGCCCGCCCAGGTGCACGGTCCGTCCGGCCACTTCTGCCCGCACCCCGCGCCCCTTGATGGCTTCGAATTGCTCCGCCCGGGGCGGTTCGACGCCGCGGCCGGCAGCGTATTCCCGCAGGGCGGCGGCGATCAGGTGCTCCGAATCCCCTTCGGCCGCAGCAGCCAGACCGATTGCCTGCGCCTCGTCCATCCCGGCAGCTGCCATCCCGACGACCCCGAAATCGCCGCTTGTCAGCGTGCCGGTCTTGTCAAAGACGATCACATCCAGTTCGCGTGCGGCTTCCAGCGCCAGCCGGTTGCGCACCAGCACACCGTTGCGGGCTCCCAGCGAAGTGCTGATCGCCACCACCAGCGGCACCGCCAGCCCCAGGGCGTGCGGGCAGGCGATCACCAGCACCGTTACCACCCGCTTGACCATCTCCAGGCTGAAACCGGTGGCGATGGTCCAGCCCACCGCGGTCAGCACGGCGGCGGCCACCGCCCCGTAAAACAGCCAGCCGGCCGCCCGGTCCGCCAGCACCTGAGCCGGCGAGCGGCTGGCCTGCGCCTCCGCCACCAGGCGCATGATGCCGGCCAGGGCGGTCCCTTCCCCGGTGGCCGCCACCCGCACCCGCAGCGAGCCCTGGCCGTTGATCGTCCCGGCAATGACCCGTTCCCCGGCCGTTTTATCGACCGGGCGGGATTCGCCGGTGATCATCGCCTCGTTGACGCTCGACTCGCCCTCCAGCACCTCGCCGTCGGCGGGCACGCTGGCCCCGGGGCGCACCAGCACCCGGTCGCCCTCGGCCAGCGCGGCGACCGGGACGGTCTCGCTGCCGCCCCCGGGTGTCAGGCGTTCGGCGGTGTCGGGCATCAGGCGGGCCAGCTCGTTGAGCGCCCCGGAGGCCTGGCGCACGCTGCGCATTTCCATCCAGTGCCCGAGCAGCATGACGTCGATCAGCGTGACCAGCTCCCAGAAAAAGTCGCCGCCGATGGGAAAGAATGTGTTGGCCAGCGAGTACAGGAAGGCGACGCTGATCGCCAGCGAGATCAGCGCCATCATGCCCGGGCTGCGCTGGCGGATCTCTGGGATGCCCATCTGCAGGAAGGGCAGCCCGCCGTACAGGAAGACGATGACCGAGAAGACCGGGACGATCAGGCCGCTGCCGGGGAAAGCCGGCATGCTGAACCCGAGCCACATCTGGACCATCTCGCTGTACAGCAAAACGGGGATGCTCAAGGCCAGGCAGACCCAGAAGCGCTGCCGGAACATCTCCTCATGGCCGGTGTGGTCGTGGCCTTTGTGCTCGCCTTCGTGTTCGGGCGAGTGGTCTGTATGTGCGTCCGGGGGATGCCCGGCCTGCGAGCCCCTTTGAGAATCATGCCCCTGGTGACTGGGGTGTGAATGCCCGGAGTGGCGGTCGTTCGCTTCCGCATGCTCGTTCATTTTGGGGTTTCCTCTTTTTGTACCGCCGGTAAGCCGGCCGTGACGGTGACGATTGTGCCGGCGCCGGGGGCGGATTCGATGTGCAGCCGGGCGCCGATCAGGTCGGCGCGCTCGTACAGGCCCAGCAGGCCAAAATGGCCCTGAGGGGTCAACTCCGCCGGGCTGTCCGGTACGTTGAACCCGCGGCCGTCATCCGTCACGCGCAGCGCGACCTGGTCGCTGCCATATTCCAGCGAAAGGACCGCCTGTGAGGCGCGGGCGTGTTTGATCACGTTGTTGAGTGCTTCCTGGGCGATGCGGTAGATCGAAAGCTCCTGTATCGGGGTCAGGCGCTGCTGTTCCCCGGTCTGCCGGTAGATGATTTCCAGGTCCTGGGACTTGTTGGCGTCGTCCGCCAGGGCTTCCAGAGCCGCGGCAAGCCCCAACTCTTCCAGGAAAACCGGGCGCAGTGCACGGGTGATCCGCCGCAGGTTGGCGAGCGTCTGCGCGATCAGGTCCTGGATCTCCGCCAGCGCCTCGCCGTCGCTCCTGTTGGGGGACAGGCGGGCCAGTTGAACGCGCTGGTTGAGGGCGATCAGCGCCTGCAGGGTGTCGTCGTGCAGTTCGCGCGCCAGCCGGCGGCGCTCCTCCTCCTGCCCGGTGGTCATCGCGCCGATGTAGCCCCGCAGGCCGCGCTGGGCGGAGTGGACCTTGCGGGCCAGCCGGATCAACTCTGTCTGCAGCTGGCGGATCTCCTCGATCCCGCCGACCGGCTGTTCGATGGTTTCAAAATCGCCGCCGCCGACCGCCGCGGCCTTGACGCCCAGGGCCTGGAGAGGCTGGACGACCTGCCGCAGGCCGAACCAGAGGGCCAGAAGGGCCAGCACGAGCGCCGGCAGGAGCACCAGCGGGGCGTTTTCGGTGGTGCGCAGCAGGGGGTTGGTCACCTCCTCCCAGGGCTCCTCGATGACCAGCGCCCAATCCGCCGACGGAATCGGGCTGTAGGCCACGACGTATTCGCGGTTGTTCGCCTCGGTGTACAGCGCGCCGCTCTCCCCCGCCAGCGCCTCCATCACGCCGGGGTGGGAGGCGGAGATCTCGTGCGCGCCCGCCTGCCCGGCCTGGTAGATCAGGAGGCCGTCGCCGTCGATCATAAATGCCACGGACCGCTCTCCAGGGGTGAAGACCTGGGGCAGGATGCGCTGGGCCAATTCGGCCGGCGAAAAGGCGCCCACCGCCAGCGGACCTCCTTTGAATGCGCTGGCCGTCACCAGCATGATGGGAGCGCCCGTCCGGGGATGGACGGTCTGGATGAGCGCGGGGGGCGCGTCGCGGGCAAACAGCGGCCGCAACGCGTGGTCCGGTATGGAGAACGCCTCCCACAGGGCGGCGTCTCCGGTGTGAGCCAGGGGGTCGCCGCCACGCGCCAGGTAGGAAAATCCGAGGTCGAAATCGGGCGCCGGGAGAGGGCTGCTCTCCAGGATGCGGGGCAGTTCCTCCAGAGGGGTTTCCGGGCGGACCCGCAGCGCCAGCGCCAGGACGGCGGTCTTGCGGTGGACGATCTGCTCTTCCAGGGTGGCGGCTGCCGCCCGCACCGCGCGCTCGTCCCGCTCGGCCACCAGGCCGCGCATGGCCTGCTGGTGCAGGGTCAGCCCGCCGAGAGAGATCCCGAACAGAAGGACGACAAGCGGCAGGATCACCAGCAGGAAGAGCTGCGGGGTCAAATTACGGAAGGAGAAGCTGGAAAAGGCCCTGGGGGGCATCGCCACTGCGCTCGCGGGGCTAGATCTCCACTTCGATCCAGCCGTTAGAGACCGCCTTCATCACCGCCTCCGTCCTGCTTTCTGCGTCGAGCTTGTTGAAGATCTTGGCGAGGTGGCCCTGGACGGTCCGGTCGCTGATGCCTAGCTGGACCCCGATCGCCTTGTTGGTGAACCCTTTGCCGGCCAGGGCGAGCACCTGCGCTTCCCGGCTGGTCAAGGGCTCGGGCGCGGGAGCAGGTTTCGGGCGCCTGGCCTGGGCAAGCAGCTTTTCGGCGATTTGCTGGTCCAGCACCGATCTGCCGACGTGCACCTCGCGCACCGCCTCGACGATCTCGTCGGGCGCGGCGGTTTTAAGCACGTAGCCGTTGGCCCCGGCCTGCAGGAGCGCCAGGACGTAAGGGTCGTCATCGTATGCGGTCAGGATCAGCACCCCCGTCTGGATCTGTCGGCCGCGGATCCAGCGCGTCACGTCGATGCCGCTGGCTTTGGGCATCTGGATATCGAGCACCACGACCGCCGGCTGCACGGTTTCGATCAGGGCTTTGGCCTCCTCGCCGTCCGCCGCCTCGGCGACCACGCGGATATCCTCCGCCCGCTCGAGGATCTGGCGGATGCCTGTGCGGACGACAGCATGGTCGTCGGCCAAAAGCACGCGAATAGGGGTGTTCCCGCCGGCCATCTCCTGATTCACCGGGGAGCGGGGGTCGGTGTGGGGGACGTGTTCGTGATCCACCACTGGCGAGCCCGCTCCTCATATCCCCAATGGCTCTTAATGAAAACGAGCACGGCCTCCACCTCCTGCTCTGAAAGTTGGCCGGCAAAACCTGGCATGGTGCCATTATACAGAACGCCCCCCTTGGCGATGATTTCCTGCAGCTGGAAATCCGGGTGGTGCCAGGTGTGACCGGTCGTATCGTGGGGCGGCGCTGGAAAGGAGCCGTCTTCCAGGGGCTGCCTCCAGTCCGCGGACCCTTCGAGGTTCAGGCCGTGGCAGGAAGCGCAGTTCTGGGCGTAGACTGTTTTTCCGCGGTTGATCAGTGCTGCTTCCAGGTCGGGAAGTGGAGGCACCGCGGTGCCGTTTATCTCGACCGGGCCGCCCCTGCCGTTGAAGGCGAATATCCATGCCAGGGCTGCCAGGGCCAACAGCGCCATGACAAGCAGTGCGATCGGACGTTTGAAGGGCCGCATCTCCGGATTCTACATGGACAGGACCCCCTCTACCAGAGCACAATGACCCGGCCGGTGGTAAGCAAAATTGCCTGCGCGCGATCATCTCCGATGCCCGGTATACTTTGGAGGAGACCCCCGCTGCGACCGGGGTTTCAGATCGGCGGTATGGAATTAAAGCGGCACCGGATTGAAATGATCGGTTGAGAGCCCACCCGTACCTGCGATCCAGAAACATATCGACCACCCGGCGCGGTTTAATGGATGACGGATACCCTCGATCGCCGCGCCCTGCCAGTACGCATCCAGCATGCTTTGGGCGCCGGGTTCTTTGAACGAAAAGCGGATGCGTTTTTGCAACCCTCAAGAAAAGGAGAACGTGCGATGGAAATCGATCCGGTATGCGGAATGGAAGTGAGCCCCGAAACCGCCGCGGCGACGTACGAATATAAAGGAAAAATGTACTATTTTTGCGCCCCGGGCTGCAAAGCCGCCTTTGAAAAAGACCCCGAGAAATACCTCAGCGGCGCGGGCGACCATGATGGAAAGCACGGCCACCACCACGGATAATCGCGGCGCGGAAACCCCTCCGGTTTTTTCCGGCGGCGGCGGGGTATAACGGTTCGCGCCCGCCCGACCCGCCGGACATCCGGCCTGCCTGCCGTGAGCGCGGTGGACAGGGCGCTTTCCTGAAATGTGCCGTTCGGCCGGATTTCTATGCTTTCCGGCGATAACCCTAACATGGGCATTGCCAAAAAACGAATAAAAGGGCTGGCCCTGTAGGGCCTGGCTTTGATGACATTGCCTCTGATCCTGGACCGAAGCAACAATTTTCTTAGTGACTTTTCTGGAATCGACCAGGGCTTCCGATACGCCAACGAGTGGTTGGCGGCGATCACTAACAACATGTTCCCTCAGTCGTTTTACTCCGGCAACGCGCTCGGGTCTTTCAACTCGCGGGCACGCCTGGTGACGGGTGTTTTGTTCGGGGCCGGAATTGTTTGGTTCGGCTTTCCTTATCTTCAAGCGGCCAACCTGTCCATCCGGAATGAATATCAAAACCACATTCCTCATGAGCTGGAGCTTTCCCCAGACAAGACACTCTGATCTAAACTGAATATCCCCTGCATTCACTTCCACGAAGATTCTGAACCTACAGCGAGGTATTAATTGAAAAGACACAACTTACTTCTTCTGGTTTTGATGGCCGCAATCCTGTTTGGCTGCGGCACAAGTATCGACTCCCAGATCACACCCTCGCCCGATAAGCTCACATTTCTGTATTTTTATACAGATGGCTGAGCGCCTTGAATGAAAATGGAGCCCGTCGTGGACGGGCTGGAAACATCCTATTCAGAGCAGGTCGAATTCCGGCATTTGAACGCCAATTCCCCAGAAGGGCAGCGCGCTTTTCGGGCCTTCGCTCTGCCCGGACACCCAAGCTACGTCCTTGTGAATCCCGATGGGGAGGTGCTCTGGAAGGGGTTCGGTGAGCAAAGCGCAACGAGCCTGCAGGATCAACTCGGTGAGATCATTGGAAAATGATCCAGGCAAGAACCGGATTCAATCAAGCCTGCCCGCTAAAAAACTCCTGTCTTTGTTTTAAGTTCCAAAACCGAATCGCCCGGGAAGGTATCCTCTTTACTTTCCAACAACTGGAAGGTGTAAGCTTATATCATGGTTAAACCGCACCGTGGCAACGTCCGGTCCCGTTATCTTGCCCTCATTCTAGGAACTGGCCTGCTCGCCCTGGCGGGCTATGCCCTCGCCGCGCGCTATCCGCGCTTCCATCTGCCAGCGGAGAGCGGGGCGGCGCTGCTTCCCCTGGCCGGAATGGCGGCCGTGGCCTCCTTTTTCAGCCCGTGCTCCTTTCCGCTGCTGCTGACCCTGCTCGGCCGGGCTACCCGCGCAGAATCCGGAGAGCGCACTTTATGGCCGGCGCTGCGCTTCGCCGCCGCCCTTTCGATCGGGGCCGGCCTGTTTCTCCTGCTGGCCGGCGGCGCCTTATCCCTGGGC
>JBFKII010000034.1:0-20641 GCA_041632295.1 Anaerolineales bacterium
CAACGAGATGAAAGGGGCCTACGGCTCTCCAGAAAACCGCCTGGGAAACCACGTTCAGCAGACTATTTTTCCGGATACGATTTATGCCCATGATGCGGGTGGCGACCCGGTTGAAATACCGAACCTGACGTACGAGCAATTTAAGAATTTCCATGAAACCTTTTACCATCCGTCCAACGCATTGATTTATTTTTACGGGGACGATGACCCCGAAGAGCGCCTGCGCTATTTGGACGGTTATTTGCGAGACTTTGAAGCCCGTCCGATGGATGCAGTCGTTCCGATTCAATCTCCTTTTGAGGAAAGCCGCCGATATACATTCAAATACCCGGCCGATCCGAATGACGAGCTGGAAAAGAAAAGCATGGTGGCCGTCAACTGGCTTCTCCCGGAGCCGGAAGACCTGGAGACGGCTTTTGCCGGGGATATCCTCTCCCATATCCTGCTCGGAAACCAGGCCGCCCCGCTTCGCAAGGCGCTGATCGACTCCGGCTTCGGCGAAAACCTGGTCGGCGGGGGTCTGGACGACTACACACGGCAGCCGACGTTCTCTGTTGGCCTCAAAGGGATCCGCTCCGAGAACGCCGGTGAGGTCGAGGATCTGATCCTGGAAACGTTGAAACAGCTATCCAGCGCGGGTATCGATCGGGAATCGGTGGAGGCATCGTTGAACACGTTCGAATTCAGGCTTCGGGAAAGCAATACCGGCAGTTTTCCGCGCGGCCTGTGGCTGATGATCCTCGCCCTCGGGGAGTGGACTTACGGGCGGGACCCGATCGGAGCGCTGTATTTTGAAGCGCCGTTGCAGTCTATCCGCGAGCGCTTCGATTCAGGCGAGCGACTGTTTGAATCCCTGATCGATCGCTACCTGCTGGACAATCCCCACCGCACGACTGTGCTGCTGGAGCCGGATACAGAAATGCAGGCTCGCGAAGAGGCGGCCGAGCGTGCCCGGCTGGAAGCGTTCAAAGCCGGCCAAACAATCGAAGAGATTGAAGCACTGGTCGAACGGACCCGCACACTGCAGCGTATCCAATCGACCCCCGATTCCCCCGAGGATCTGGCCAGGTTGCCATTTCTCAAACTTGAAGACCTGGAAAAAGAAAATCAGCACATCCCGATTGAGGTCTCTGCCATGCAGGATGTGCCGCTGGTCTATCACGACTTGTTCACCAACGGCATCGCTTATTTCGACCTGGCGTTCGACCTGCACACCCTGCCCGAGGAACTGCTGCCCTATGTTCCGGTCTTCACCCGCGCCCTCCTGGGAGTCGGAACCGAGACCCAGGACTTTGTCCAGCTCACCCGCCGGATCGGGCGCAAGATCGGCGGTCTGTATGCCACATCGTTCGTATCGCCGAAATACGGGCAGTCCGGGTCGGTTGCCAAGCTGGTATTTCGCGGGAAAGGCACAATGGCGCAGACCGGCGATCTGGTCGACATCTTGCGGGATGTGGTTCTGACCATCCAGCTCGATGATCGCGAGCGTTTCCGGCAGATGGTCAACGAGATCAAGGCTTCCAAAGAAGCGAGCCTGGTCCCCTCGGGTCACAGTTATGCCCTGACACGGCTGCGCGCCGGTTTCCACGAAGCTTACTGGCTGAACGAGCAGTTCGGGGGGCTGACCAGCCTGTTCTTTTTCCGCCAGCTGGTGGAGGAAATCGAACAGGATTGGCCTGCGATGCTGGGGAAACTGGAACGGATCCGGCAGCTTCTTTTCTGCCGTCAAAATGCCCTGGTCAACGTCACCCTGGACGCAAAAAATTGGGCGAATTTCCGGCCACAGGTGCAGGATTTTCTGCAAAGCCTGCCGGATCGCCCTGCCGACCTGCGCACCTGGACCCCGGGGGCTTCGCCGGCCGACGAAGGTTTTACCCTTCCGGCCCAGGTCAATTATGTCTCCAAAGGGGCGCGGCTGACCGACGGCGGCTACCGTCCCCACGGGTCTGCACTGGTGGTCAACAAATACCTGCTGACGACATACCTGTGGGAGAAGATCCGCGTGCAGGGAGGAGCCTACGGCAGCATGGCCGCCTGGGATCGGCTGACCGGTTTTTACGGGTTCGTGTCCTACCGCGATCCAAACTTGATTGAAACCCTGGAAAAATATGATGGCGCTGCCGATTTTCTTAAGCAACTGTCCATCAGCCGGGACGAATTGACCAAAACCATCATCGGAACCATCGGCGACATCGACGGCTACCAGCTTCCGGATGCCAAGGGCTTCACATCGCTGACCCGTTTCATGGCGGGAGTCAGCGATGAGAACCGCCAGCAGCTGCGGGATGAGATCATGGCCACAGGACCGGAAGATTTCGGAAAATTCGGACAGGCGCTCGAACGGATCCGCCATCAGGGAAATGTAGCCATCCTCGGATCCACCGATGCACTTCGGGAAGCCAATCAGGCACGAGGGGGCGAATGGCTGGATATTCAAAAAGCGATGTAGTCAAAGCCGCCAAATTCCTATGGAGGGGCAGCCGACATGGACGATAAAACCTGGATCGATAAACCGCCGCTCGGGTATCAAGAGGCGCAGGAACCGCCGCCTCCGCCCCCGCCTGTATTGCCGCCTCCGCCGCCGCCCCCAGAGAGGAAATTTCCGCGCTGGATCCTCTGGCTCCTGGGAATTGGTTTCGGCGTGGTGCTTTGCGGGGCGTTCGGGTTCCTCGGATACCGCCTTTACCAGTCGGGAATCTTTGGCTTGGGTGGGGGCGGCGAGCCGGCCACACCTGTGCTGGACGGACGCGCTCTGACCCAGACCGCCCTGGTGGAATCGATCGAAGGCGCCCTGACCGAAGTGATTGTCGCCTCGGCGACGCTGTCTCCGACCGAGACCCCCGCACCGGATGACACGGCCACGATGGTGCCGGAAACCCCGACCGACACGCCAATCCCAACCAGCACGGTCGTCCCGAGCCCTACCGTGCCGACGTACACGGCAAACCAGGGATTGAACTGCCGCACGGGGCCTAGTACGATCTATCCCGATATCCGCACCCTTCCGGCGGGGCAAAGTGCCCAGATTATCGCGCGTTCGGTCAGCCCGGTGGATGGTGTCAGCGTTTGGTACCAGGTCGAAATTGGCGGGGTGATGTGCTTCGTGTCCAGCGGCTTTGGGACGGTGTCCGGAAACGTCAATGACGTTCCGCTGGTGCCCGCACCACCGACCCCCACACCGACGCACACACCGACCTCCACCCCGACCAGTACCGTCACCCCTTCGCCAACGCCCTGAGCGGAGCGCGCGGCGTGATCGGGTCGAACGGCCAGGCATTCTTTTTCCGATGAGCAGCCAACAGCGTCCAGCTTCCCAGGCCTGGCTGCTCTTCTGGGTCCACACGTACGTGCTGGCATTTGCGGTGGTCGGTCTGCTGCCGATCGCCGGGGGCCTACCGCTGCCTCCAGGTTTGGGCACGCCTGGGAGCGTGCTCACCCAGTTCTACTTTCTGGTGATCAACGCATTTCTGCAGGGGCTGTTTCTCGGCCTCGGGCAGTGGCTTTTGCTTCGGAACCAGGGTTTGGCCTCAAGGCGCTTCGTCCTGCTGACCACCCTCGGATGGGTGCTGGGGCTTTCGTTGGGTTTGTGGATCATATTCGGCATTTCTCGACTGGTTCCGGACCTTTCCCAGGTGAGTTCACCAGGGGCGGTCAGCGCACTCAATTTCGGGTTGCTGATTTTCAACAGCGTGCCCTTTTTTGTCGCCGGCCTGGTGCTGGGGGGATTTCAGTGGCTTGGTTTGCGCCGCGATCAGCTCAGCGGGCCCAGGTGGGTTCTGGCCTCCGGTCTCGGATTCCTGTTTTTTCTCCTGGTCCGGAACGGCTTCACATACCTGGGGGGCATTGCCCAGGCCCCCTGGATCGGGGCGCCGCTGGGCTTGTGGGTCGCCTCCCTGGTCCCGGGCCTGGTGACCGGTGGCATTCTTGCGCGCAGTTCAGGCGAATCCGGGCTGGCCGCTGGCCTGCGCAAGTTGGGCCTCGTCCAGCCGGTGGTCATTTTGCTGGTATCTCTGGTCTCTTCTTTTATGGCTTCCGAAATCGGGCGTGCGGTGGAGCTGGCGCGGGCCTCCCGGCCGGCTTCGGTGGTGCTGAGTTATGAATCCGGCCTGCCCGCAGATGGCGAGCGAGAGGTCCGCTTGCAAGCCCAGGTTCTCAACCGGCAAGGCCAGGCGCTCCCCGGGCAGAACGTCAAGTTCCAGATTGAAAACCGCGACCTTATTTTTGAAGCCGCGGACGGAAGCCAGGGAGTGCTGCCGGTAGATGAAGGCTGCATCGTCGTGGAGGAGCAGGTCTGCCTGCCTTCGGCAATTGTGCAGAGCGGGCCGGATGGCATCGCTGAGGTGCGCTACCGCACCCCAACCTGGGAAGCGTTCATGCAGACAGAACCCATCCGATTCCATGCCCAGGTATTCCAGCGCGATCCGGATTCGACCAGCGGGCCGGCCGCGCAGGGGGAGATCTACTTCACGCCCCCATAGTGATTTGAGCCCAGCCGTGATTGTGTGGATATCACCCGGCGTGCGGTAAGCCGGCGGGGCGGCAATCCGGAATCCCAGCACGCCTGAAGAACAGGCATGAAATTTATTGAAGGTGAAGGTAAAGCCGTTCTCATCCACTTCCACAGGGAATCATCAACTAAAAAAACAAAGCGGTTGCCCGGCCAGCCTTTTTGGAACGCATACCATCAAGGTACTAGAGGCGGCACAAAAACAGCCGTCGACATTAAGGTAGAATTTACTTTCCGGGTGTCGTCAGCGCTTGCGACGCTCACCCGGTACAGGTTTCTCATGGTCGATCTGCCCCCCGATTCCTACCCGGAAGAGCGGCGCCTGGCAACCGTGCTGGTCGCTTATCTGGACGGCTTCTCACGCCGCCCGGGGCATGGCAACTTCGACATCGTCGATGAACTGCTGAAAGAAGCCTGGCGCGTGATCGACCGGGTCATCCAGGAAAGCGGTGGGTTTATTGAAACCCACACCGGGGATGAAGTGCGGGTAGTCTGGGGGGCGCCTGTTTCCGGTGAAGATGACGCCGAGCGGGCTGTCTCGACGGCTATGAATATTGAGGCAGCCCTGAGGGCATTTGCGGTTGATTCACTCCATCCGGATGCGCAGACCATCCACCTGCGGGTTGGTGTCAATTCAGGGCCCGTCCTGGCGCTTTACATCGGATTGGATAACCAGTACCGGATCGTAGGGGAAGCGCTGGATGCGGCCAAAAAACTGGCGTTGACCGCCGAACTGAAGCAGGTTTTGATCGGCGAGCAAACCTACCGTCTCGTACGAGGCGCATTTCGTGTGACCAGCCTGGGGGTGATCAATGAAGAGGACGAAGCCCCGCCGATCACCGGTTTTCGCGTGGAGGAAAAGCTGTTGCAGCCGACACGTGTGCGGTACACCGACCAGGGGGGGCTGGAAACCCACATGGTGGCCCGGGATGCGGAGATGGAAATGCTGGAGGCCATGTTTGAAGAAGCCAACTCCCAGGGATCGCCCCGGCTGGCCCTGGTAGTTGGAGATACCGGCATGGGAAAATCCCGGCTCCTGGCGGAAGTCTCCCGGCAGCTGGAATTGGAGAATTCCAGGCTGCATTCCTTTTCCGCTCGCGGTTTGGCCGAGGCGGAAAAAGCGCCTTTTTTCCTTTGGAAAGCCCTTTGGAAACACCGTTTCGGCATTCAGGAAAGCATGGACGTGGAAGCCACCCGGGAAAATTTCATGCGCGGTATCCTGCAGATCTGGGGCAACCGGCTGGGCGCCGTTTCAGCGATCGAAGCAGCACACATGATCGGCCAGCTGGTCGGCATCGAATGGGAAAACAGCCCCTACCTGGAAGACCTGGCTGCCCAGCCGGAACGCCGCAAGCAGCGCGCTTTCGAGCTGACCCGCGAATTGTTCAGCCGCCTATCCGAAACCGGCCCCGTGCTGCTTATGGTCGATGATCTGCAGTGGGTCGACCGCGGCAGCCTGGACCTGATGGCCTACCTGGCCCAGGACCAGAGCACAACTCTGCCGCTGTTTATCCTGGCGGGCGCGCGCAGCGAGTTTCCCAAGGCGAATGTGCAATGGCTCAATATCGCAAACCTGGTTCCGCTGCGCCCGATCCCATTTGATGCGACCCTGGTCAAGGCCGCCTATCCAGCACTGGGGGGGTATCCGGACGCATTTTTGTCCGGCCTGGGCTCGCGTTCGGAGGGCAACCCTTACTTCCTGGAGGAACTCGTCAAGAGCATCGTGCAATCGGAAGGGAATTATGACGCCGCCCCAAGAGTACCCCCGGAGGCCGTGGCTACCAACTTGCCCCAAAACCTGCGGGCCCTGCTCCAGGAACGGCTGGATGCACTTCCCAGCGATGCCCGGGAGGTGCTCCTGCTGGCTTCGGTGGTCGGCAGGATGTTTTGGGTAGGGGCGATCAAAGCGGCCGCCAAGCAGCCGATCGGGACGGGCCTGCTTAACCTGCCGGAAGAGGTCCTGGACAGGGTGGTGCAAAATGCCCTTCGCCACCTGGTGCGGGCCGAGATGGCATTCCCGAGGGCGGACAGCATCTTCGCAGACCAGCAGGAATTTATTTTCAAGCACGCCATGCTGCGCGAAGTCGCTTACGATCTGCTGCCGCAAAAATACCGCCGCTTTTACCATTTTGCCATCGCCCGCTGGCTGTCCAAAAGGGCGGGCCCGGATTTTCATGTCATGATCGCGGGCCATTACGAACAGGCCGGGGGAATATCGGCAGCCCTGCGGCACTACAACCTGGCGGTAAAATATGCCGAGGCCAGCGGGGCCAAAGAGGACATCGACTGGTTGAAAAACCGGATCGAGTCCATCCAGTCCGGGGAGAAGGATGACTCCGGAGTACAGCGAACGAACCCGGCCTGACTGCCGGCCCACGAGATAAAATCGCAATCATGGAACCGAAAACCAACCGTACTTACGTGATCGGTCATGCCAATCCGGATACCGATTCGATCGCCTCCGCCATCGGCTATGCCTGGTTCTTGCGGGAGAGCAACGGGGAAAATGCCATCGCCGCCCGGGCGGGGCAGCCGAATCCGCAGACGAGCTGGGTGCTCGATCGCCTTTCAATCGACCCCCCGGTGCTGCTGCCCGATGCATCCCCGCGTTTCGAAGCCATCACCCACCGGCTCAACACAACAGATCCGGAAAGCCCGCTGCGCGAGGCCTGGCGCGTGGCCAATCGCACGGGCGGTGTGGCCCCGATCGTCCAGGCCGACGGTAAACCCTTTGGCCTGTTGAACGCTCCCAGCCTGTTTGAGTTCCTGAGTGAGTCGATCGGGACCAGCCCGCGCAGCGGAGAGATCCGGGTGAGCGATATTCTCGACAAACCCTGCAAGGATGCCTGCGATACCTCAGTCCCGAAATTCCAGGCCAGTGCCAGGATCAAGGACGCTCTGCCTCGCATCCTTCGAGAGGAGCGCAGCGAGTTCTGGGTGGTTGATGAGCGGCAGAATTACTTCGGGGTCTGCCGGCAGCGTGAAGCGCTCAATCCCCCTCGCCTGCGTCTGATCCTGGTCGACCACAACGAGCCCGGGCAGGCGCTCGGTGCGCTGGAGGAGGCGGAGATCATCGAGATCCTGGACCACCACCGGCTTGGCAATCCGACCACCCACATGCCGATCAAGTTCACCGTGGACGTGGTCGGCAGCACCAGCACGCTGGTCTCCGAGCGGATCGAGGATGCAGGGCTGAGCGCGCCGCCTGCCATCGCCGGGCTACTGCTTGCTGGCCTGGTTTCCGATACACTCATTCTGACTTCCCCCACGACCACGGACCGCGATCATCGTGCCGCCGACCGGCTGGGCCGTTGGGCGTTTGGCGGCGGCTCACCCCTAGAAGGGGAGGATGCCAAGGCTTTTGCTGAAAAGGTGCTGTCTGCAGGGACGGGTCTGGCTGCCCGCAACGCCGCCGACGTCGTGGCATCCGATTTAAAGACCTACGAAGCCGGTGGCTACCATTTCGCAATTTCCCAGGCCGAAGTCACCAACCTGAGCCAGCTCTCCAAGCATCGCGACCGCATGCTGGCCGCGCTGCAGGCGCTGCGGGACACCAACGGTCTGGACTTCGCTATGCTGATGGTGACAGATGTCGTACGGCGGACCAGCATCCTCCTCCTTACCAACGAGGTCCCCCCGTTGGATGTGCTTCCTTTCCCGCGCCAGGCGGACGGCCAGCTGCTCGCCGAAGGCGTGGTCTCCCGAAAAATGCAGCTTCTGCCTGCGATCCTGAGCGCATTAGAAGGCTGAGCGTCCCGCAAATGCCTGCATTGAACCCCCCACCTCGGGCGACAATTTTTGAAAAGGTGGCGCAGGCGCAGCGGGCGGGTACGGCTGTGGCTTTGTGCACGGTGACGGCCAGCCGAGGTTCTACCCCGCGCAGTGCCGGAAGCAGAATGCTGGTCTACCCGGACGGCCTGGTGCAGGGCTCCGTGGGGGGCGGAGAGCTCGAAAGCCGGGTGCGGGAGGCCGCCCTGCAGGCATTGCAGGATGGAGAGCCTCGCAGCCTGACTCACGGCACGGGTGGGGCCGGCCCGGGCGATCTGGAAACTGGGGCCGGTTCTATGGAAGTGTTCGTGGAGCCCATTTTCCCCCCGGAGACGATCGTCGTGGTCGGAGGCGGCCACGTGGGCAAGGCGGTGGTCCAGCTGGCGGCCTGGCTGGGTTTTCGGGTTGTGCTCAGCGATGACCGCGAGGCGTATTGCAACCAGGAAAAAGTTCCGGGCGCCCACGAATATCTCCCCCTAAAGCTCAGCACCCTTCCTGACCGGCTTGCGATCCATTCCCGGACTTATCTTGTGCTCACGACCCGCAACGTCGAAATTGATGTGGAAGGACTTCCCGCGCTGCTGGAAACCAATGCTGCGTTCATCGGCATTATCGGTTCGAAAAGCCGCTGGTTCGCTGCCCGCAGCCAGCTGCTCGAAGGCGGGGTCCCCCCGGAAAAAGTCAACCGCGTGGTTTCTCCCCTGGGTCTCGAGCTAAACGCCGAGACGCCCGAGGAGATCGCGGTCAGCATTCTGGCCGAGATCATCATGCTCCGCAGGGGCGGGGACGGCAGCCGGATGGGAGCATAAGCGCGTACCCGCCGGTGCTATAATCGGTCAGAGCGCGCCGTGAAAACTAGGCCCCCGTTTTCGGAGGCGGCCGCCACGGCCGAAATTGGAGCGAACATGTGGCAGGAATATGTCAACGCAGCCTCCATAGACGAGGTGCTTCAAGTGCTGGCAGCCTATCCAAATCGTGCCCGCATCATCGCCGGGGGCACAGACCTGATTCTGGAAATCGAACGCGGCGTGCGCCAGGGGATCGAAGTACTGGTCGACGTGACCCGGATCCCCGGTCTGGAGCGCATCTACCAGGATGAGGGCGGCCTGGTTCACCTGGGACCGCTGGTAACCCACAACCACTGCGTGGTCTCTCCGATTATTCGTAACCTGGGCCTGCCCCTGGCGTTGGCTTCCTGGGAGGTTGGCGCCCCTCAGATTCGCAACCGCAGCACGGTTGCAGGAAATATCATCACCGCTTCGCCCGCAAACGATACGATCACGCCGCTGATGGCCCTGAAAGCCCAGGTGACCCTGAAGTCTCAGGACGCCGAGCGAACGGTCCCGTTTGCGGATTTCTTCAGTGGTTTCCGCCAGACGGTGATGCAGCCGGAGGAGATGCTGGTGGATATCGCATTCCCCGGCATGGGGAGCAACGAGCGGGGGATGTTTGTCAAACTGGGCCTGCGGCGAGCCCAGGCGATCTCGGTGGTGCATGTTTCCGGGTTGCTGGTTTTTGAGGAGGGCCCGGATAGCCCGGTTGTCGAAGCCCGGCTGGCTCTGGGTGCTGTCACTCCGGTGATCGTGCGCGCAACCGAGGCGGAAACATATTTGCGAGGAAAGGCGCTCGACCCGCAGGTCATCGAAGAAGCTGCATCGCTGGCCCGTCGCGCCGCCCACCCGATCGATGACGTCCGAGGCAGTGCAGCATACCGAAATGAAATGGTCCGGGTCTGCATCGCGCGCGGGTTGCGGGCTATCCGTGATGGACAGGAGTCCAGGATGCTACCGGCGGAGCCGATCACCCTGTGGGGGCCTGAACGTTTCTACTCGATCCCTGCAGGCAATGGCAGCGCACACCATCTGGAAGGCCAGTTGATCAGCGCGCAGGTCAACGGCCAGGTCATCGAAACCGCCGGCGGGCAGCAAAAGACTCTGCTGCGCTGGCTGCGGGAGGACGCCGGTCTGACCGGCACCAAAGAGGGCTGCGCCGAAGGCGAATGCGGAGCCTGCACGGTGTTTCTGGATGGGGCGGCGGTGATGAGCTGCCTGGTTCCGGCCGCCCGAGCGCACGGAGCATCGATTATCACCGTGGAAGGCCTGGCACATGGAGACAGTCTGCATCCCGTCCAGCGCGCCTTTATCGATGAGGGTGCTGTGCAGTGCGGTTACTGCACGCCCGGTTTTTTGATGTCCGCCGCCAAACTGCTTGAGGAGCGGCCTGCCCCCAGCCCGGAAGAGATCCGCCATGCCATCACCGGCAACCTGTGCCGCTGCACCGGATACTATAAGATCCTGTCTGCGATGGAAAAGGCGGCCGAATTCGCTGGCAGCTAGAGGAGCGAGCAATGCGATATACCAAGTACCGAATTCAAGATCAGAGCGAGCAAGGTCCGCGACTCCATCCGGTTTGGCGCGGGATCGGCTGCCTGCTGTTCATCATCCTGCCGGTCGTAGGTTATGCGGTGGGCAGCAATCTGGTGGCGGACGGGTTTATCCAGCGCTATATCGCCGTCCCGCGCAGCATGCTTCAGCCCCAGCCGCTGGATTTCGTCGGCCTGGAGCCGCTGCCGAATTTTTACGCCAGCTTGGCTGTCGGCCTGGCGATCACGATCGTGCTGTATGCCGGCGTGTTCGTGATCTATTCCTTCCTGTACCGGATCGTCGGACCCCCGAAATATGGTCCGAAGGATGTCCCTCCGGTCAAGCCGCGGGGGCGCCGGCCCAGGAAGAGCCGCTAACGGCTGATATATGGAACGGACCGTCCCGACGACCGCTTCAGAAGCGATCGATCTGTATCTCAGGACGTTTTATTCGCTGCTGCGGACGACCGCGGAGGTGCAGATCCGCACGATGGAAGAATCGCATTCAGCGATGAACTCCCTGCTGCACCCGGACGCCCGCAAGCGCGCCCCGGACATGTCTGCGTTCATTTACTGCCTGCTGCGCCTGCCGGATTGCATTTTTGAGGTGGACATGGTGGTGATGGGGCAGGGGGAAGAGGACTTTTCCCAGGCGGGGTATGGGCAGGTGGAGACCTGGCAGCGGGTGAACGCACCGGCCCGCCGCCGCCGCTGTTTTTTCAATGGCCAGGATACACTCGCCTGCTACATCGCCAGCCGGACGGATATCGACGACCTGATCCCGCTGCTGACCGCCTTCCAGATCGAGTGGAACAAGATGAATCTGCTCCTGGCACGCGCCCCAGTGGACACCGCGCCGCTGCTGGACAACCCGGATGGTCGCCTGGCAGCGTTGCTGGAAATGGAGCTCGAGGATCTCGATCGCTTGAAAAGCGTGTGGGGGAAGGATTTCGCCGCTCGCATGGCCGCGATCGGATCGCGAAATACCCGCATCCGGGTGCAGCTGCTCAGCGGGTCCCTGAACGCCTACCGGCGGGCCACCCTGCATTGGATGGAAAATATTGAGCGGAAACACGGAGAGCTTTTCAGCAGCCCGGTCTATTTTGTATCTTCCAACACCCACAGCCTGGCCAACATGGTCTCCGGATTTACCCGGCGGCACCGGGATGGCCTGTTTTCTTTTTTGGAGGAGAAGGCCGGTCAGGCTTTGAAACAGGAATGGGAGCAGATCCGCAGCGGTCAATTGCCGTCGAGCGAGGAAAACTTCCTGTATTACGCGCTGCGAAAATACCAGGAGCTGGACGACTGCCGGCTGACGCTCGAGATGCAGTATGCACACGAATCTCAGGCGGGGATCGCCCGCATCCCAAGCCTGCACTCTTTTGATGTCGAAGCGCAGGTCATCCATCTGTCCCAAATTCAGCCCGACCTGCTCGATCCGCGCATCCGGCCGGGTGAGGCGGTTGAATCTGCCCTGCCGTCCAGCGATGCGATCATTCTGAATATCGATTATCCGCTCGGACTGGCGGCCTACAACATCCTTGCGAAGGTCGCCGAACACGCCGGAGTCATACTCGGTGCGTACGTGCTGGGAAAAGCGGCCACCCTCAACGGGGTCATCGGGGACGTCATGATTCCGAACGTGGTCCACGATGAGCACTCCCGAAATACCTACCTGTTCACCAACTGCTTCCGCGCCCAGGACGTGACCCCGGATTTAATTTACGGCAGTGCCCTTGACCATCAAAAAGCGGTCACTGTGCTGGGCACGTTCCTGCAGAACCACGAATTCATGGATGTTTTTTACAGCGAAGGCTATACGGATATTGAGATGGAGGCCGGTCCTTATCTCTCCGCAATTTACGAGATTGCGCGGCCCAAGCGCCATCCGGTGTACGAGATCGTCAACCTGACCGATCTGCCGTTTGATCTCGGCTTTATCCACTACGCCTCGGATACCCCCCTGAGCAAGGGGAAAAACCTGGGTGCAGGCAGCCTCTCTTATTTTGGCCTGGACTCTACGTACGCGGCCAGTGCGGCCATTCTGCGGCGCATCTTCACCCTGGAGCACCACCGGCTTCAGTCCGCAAACTGACCCTGGTTCCACCCAAAGGACCTCATGAGAGCGATCGGATCCTCCCACCAACGACTGGACGCCCGCGGCAAAGTAACGGGTGAAACGCAGTTCCCCGGCGACATCAATTACCCGGACCAGCTGCACGCCAAGATCCTTTTTGCCCGCCGGCCTCACGCCCGTATCACCCGCCTGGACACCGCTCAGGCGGAGGCGCTGGAGGGCGTGGCGGCGGTCTTCACCGCCAAAGATGTGCCGGTCAACGAATATGGGCTGATCATTCCCGACCAGCCGGTGCTGTGTGGCCCAGGCTCTGCAAAGCCTTTCGCCGATCGCGTCCGCTTCGTCGGCGACCAGATCGCATTGGTGGTCGCCGAGACGGAAGCGATCGCCGCGGCAGCCTGCAACCTGATCGAAGTCGAGTTCGAGGACCTGCCGGTGGTCGCCGACCCGCTGGAAGGTCGTAAAGCAGAGGCCTACCGACTGCATCCCGAGCGGGAGTCCAATGTACTGCTTTCGTACCGGGTGCGAAAAGGTGACGTCGACCGGGCTTTCGAAACCGCGGATGTGATCATTGAAGGCCGCTACCGCACGCCCGCCCAGGAGCACGCCTACCTGCAGCCCGAGGCCGGTCTGGCCTACATCGACGACAGCGGGCGGGTGACCGTGGAGGTCGCCGGCCAGTGGACCCATGAGGACCAGGAGCAGATCGCCCACGCCCTGGATTTGCCCACCGAGAAGGTGCGGGTGATCTACCCGGCGATCGGCGGCGCGTTCGGTGGGCGCGAAGATATGTCCGTCCAGATTGTGCTGGCCCTGGCAGCCTGGCGGCTGCACCAGCGCGGGATCAATCGACCCGTGAAAATTATCTGGAGCCGGGAGGAGTCGATCATCGGCCACCACAAGCGCCACCCTTATTACCTTTCTGCCCGTTGGGGGGCGACCCGTGATGGACTTTTGGTCGCTGCCGAGATGGAGGTGATCGCCGATGCCGGCGCGTATGCCTACACCTCGACCAAAGTGCTCGGGAATGCCACCCTGATGTGCACCGGGCCATACGAAATTCCGAGCGTGCGCGTTGATGCCCATGCAGTCTACACCAATAACATCCCGGGCGGCGCTTTCCGCGGTTTCGGCGGCCCCCAGGGCGCCTTTGCAGCCGAGCAGCAGGTGAACAAGCTGGCCGAAGCCCTGGACATGGACCCGGTTGAATTACGCCGCCGAAACGTGGTCCGGGAAGGTTCGCTGCTTTCGGTCCAGACCCCTCTGCCGCGCGGGGTGAGTATGCCCCAGGTGGTCGACGCCTGCGGCCTGGAATACGAGCGGCTTTTGAGGGAGTGCCGGCGCCTGCAGGTTGAAAGCGCAGACGGTTATTTGAAATATGGCGTCGGGTTCGGGGCTGGATTTAAGAATGTCGGCTTCTCTTTCGGCTTCCCGGAGCAGTGCTGGGCGACGATCGAACTGCATGGCGAAGCGGAAATCGAGCGCGCCGTGCTGCGCCATGCCGGTTCGGAGGTTGGCCAGGGGGCGCATACGGTCTTCGTACAGATGGCGGCGGAGGCGTTGGGCCTGCCGCCTGAAAAAATCACCCTGGATGCCTCCGATACGGCCACCTCCGGCAATTCCGGCAGCGCATCGGCTTCCCGCATGACGTTCATGGCCGGGAACGCGATCCGCGGGGCCGCCCGCCTGGCCCTGGAAAAATGGCAGGACGAAGACCGCCCCGCGATCGCCGCGTACCAATACCGGCCGCCTGCCACCACCGCCCTGGACCCGGAGACCGGCTACAGCGACCCCAATTTTTCCTACGGGTACGTTGCCGAAGCCGCCCTTGTGGAGGTGGACACCGAGGCCGGCCATGTGCGCATCCTGGAACTGGTATGCGCGGACGACGTCGGCAAGGTGATCAACCGCCAGTTGATCGAAGGGCAGGTGGAAGGTGCGGTTGTCCAGGCTGCCGGCTACGCGCTGATGGAGGATTTCATCCAGGAAGGGGGCGTGCCGAAAAACCCATATCTATCGACCTATCTGATCCCCGGGGTGCTCGACATCCCTGAGCGGGTGACATCGCTGATTCTCGAAATCCCGGATCCCAACGGTCCCTGGGGGGTGCGAGGCATGGCAGAAATGCCTTACATTCCCCTGGCGCCAGCCGTGACGGCCGCCGTCCACCAGGCCACCGGTGTCTGGTTTGACGACTTCCCCCTGACGCCGGAACGGGTGCTGAGAGGCCTGGGGAGGTTTTGACATGGACGGCCGTGAAACTTTTTCCTGGGGACGTGTGCTTGGTGGGGGCTGCTTGTTCAATTTCGCGGTCACGTCCCTGCTGGTGGTCCTGGTCGGGGCGTTTTCCACATTTTCGATCGACAACATCGCCCTGCCCTTCCTCCTCGGTGCGACTTTTAGTTTCGGGGGAATTCTGTATTTCCTGCGGGGCGTGGAGGCCAACCTGCCGCCGATTCGGAAATTGATTCTTTCGGGAATTGGTGTGCTGCTCGGAAGTGTCAGCGCGGTATTCGGGATCGCCGCCTTCATCCTTTTGTCGGGAAATTTGAATTAGCATGGAACACGTGCTGCTTCTCCGAGGCGGGGGGGACCTGGCAAGCGGGGTGGCGATCCGCCTGCACCGGGCCGGGATCAAATTTTTAATCACCGAGATCGAACAGCCGCTGGCGGTCCGCCGAACAGTGTCCTTTTCCGAAGCGGTTTATGAAAATATGGTCGAGATCGAAGGGGTGATGGGGGTTCAGGTCACGAACCAGGAACAGGCTGAAATGATCCTTCTTTCGGGCCGGGTCCCGGTCCTGGTCGATCCGGACCTGAAGAAGGTTGCAGGCTGGCGCACGTTTACCTGGTCCGCCCTGGTGGATGCGCGCCTGGCTAAATCCCCTCCTACCTCGGTTGTGGATCTCACGCCGTTTACAGTCGGGCTCGGACCGGGGTTCTTACCTGGAAGGAATTGCGTGGCTGCAGTCGAGACTTTGCGCGGTCACACCCTCGGCCGTGTGTATTGGAACCGGGCCCCGGAAGAAGACACCGGTATTCCGGAAGGCGATCCAATCCGTGTGCTGCGGGCGCCTGAAAACGGCATCATCCATGCGCACGCTAGTATCGGAGACCAGGTGCAAGAGGGGCGGATGATCGGCCATATCCAGGTCGATCCAAAAGCAGGCACAGACACCATCCCGCACCACTTGCGCATTGAGGCCCCTTTTGCCGGGGTGCTGCGGGGCATGATCCGGCCCGGTCTGGCGGTGCGGAAGGAAATGAAAATTGGAGATATCGATCCGCGCAATGACCCGGCTTATTGTTTTCTGATTTCTGACAAAGCGTTGGCGGTGGGGGGTGGGGTGCTGGAGGCACTGCTGACCCGGCCGGAGGTGCGCAAAACCCTTTGGACATCCTGACGGCTTTGCGGGCTACCGCGGGCAGCAAGATCGCCTTCACCGGCGCGGGGGGAAAAACGACAAGTATGTTCGCCCTGGCTCGCCTGCTCCCACCCCCGGTTCTGGTCACCACCACTACCCACCTGGCTGGTTCCCAGGCGGCACTGGCAGACAGGCATTTTGAACTTAGCGCCGATAATGAACTGCCCCCCCTTTCCGCCGAGATCCTTTTGTTCACAGGCCCGGCTTCTACAGATGGGCGCCTGGGCGCTCCACCTGCCGGTTTCATCGCACGCCTTGCGAAGGCTGCAGACCGCACGGGCGCCACCCTCCTGATTGAAGCGGATGGCGCCGGGATGCGGCCTTTGAAAGCACCCGCCGATCACGAACCGGTCGTACCCGATTTGTGTGACATGGTGGTGGTGACAGCCGGGCTATCCGGCCTGGGCCAGCCGCTGGATGCACAAACCGTTCACCGGCACCGGGTTTTCGCTGCCCTGTCCGGCCTGTCCCCAGGAGGCGAAGAGACCGGTTCGAGCCTGGCAGCCGTGCTGGCCCACCCCCGGGGAGGTCTTAAAGGGATCCCGGGAGGAGCGGTCCGGGTGGCGCTTCTGAACCAGGCGGATGATCCACACCTGCAGGCACGCGGGCGCGGGCTGGCGGCCCGGCTGCTGCCCGCTTACCAGTCGGTGCTGATCGCCTCTATGGCATCCGGCCTGGTGCACGCCGTCCACGGACGAGTGGCGGGGGTGGTGCTGGCAGCGGGCGGATCGTCCCGGCTTGGGCAGCCGAAGCAATTGCTGGAATGGGCCGGGCAGCCCCTGGTGGTGCGTGCCGCCAAAGCCGCACTTGAAGCGGGCCTCCATCCGGTTGTTGTGGTGACCGGGGCGTCGGCGGAAGGCGTGCGGCAGGCCTTGCGCGGGTTGGAAGTAGAAACTGCCCACAATCCGGACTGGCAAGCGGGCCAGAGCGGGTCCGTCCGGGTGGGTCAGGCTGCCTTGCCGGCCGGAACCGCGGCTGTGGTGTATCTGCTGTCGGACCAGCCTTTCGTAGGGAGCGAGCTTGTGCGCCAGCTGGTTGAAAAACACGCCCAGACCCTGGCCCCGATCGTGGCCCCGCAGATCGACGGTCAGCGGGGCAACCCGGTGCTGTTCGATCGTTGCACATTCGCGGATATCGATGAATTACAGGGGGACACGGGTGCCCGGCCGCTGTTTTCCCGCTACCAGGCCGCCTGGGTTCCCTGGCACGACCCGCGCCCGGCGCTCGATATCGATAAACCCGGGGATCTCGAAAAGCTGCAGGGCCTCGTATGAGCCTGCCTCTTGATATTTCTGATAACCTGTGCTATTTTCGTTGTACAGGTCTTGGCAGTCGCAGGGAAGGACGAATATCTCCGTCTTGCATCCCAACTTTTTCGCTTCAGCCCTCCCTCCTCCAGCACCCATCCGCCGGCGTTCTGCCCGAAATCGACGGAAATCCGGTTAGCGCACACCCAGATTCCATACCGAGGCCCGACTTTTGAAAGCGGTCATTCGTTCGTTCATCGCAATCGACCTCTCGCCGGATGTTTCCGGGCGGGTCGGGGATGTCATTCGCGATCTTCAGGCGGAAATGGAGGAATTGCCGATCCGCTGGGTTCCGCCGGAAAACGTCCACCTGACCCTGAAGTTTTTGGGTGATGTTTCGGTTTCAAATGTCGACCGCCTGCAGGAGATTTTGATTTCCGTTGCCGGCAGCCACTCGTGCTTTGAGATGAGCGTCGGGGGGCTGGGGGTTTTCCCGGGCCACCGACGGCCCCGGGTGATCTGGCTCGGGGTGGAAGCGCCGCCGGTTTTGCTGAACGTACAGCGCAGCGTCAGCCACGATACCGACCGCCTAGGATACCAATCGGACGAACGCGATTTTTCCCCGCATCTGACCATCGGCCGGGTGGCGCGCGGGGCCAACTATAGAGAACTGCGGGCGATCAGCAAACTGCTTAAATCCGAAACAGTGGGTTTTTTGGGAGCCACCCGGGTCGAGGAGGTCCACCTTTACAAAAGCGACCTCAAGCCCTCTGGGGCCGCCTACACCAAACTTTTCTCCGCCCGGCTTCTGGACGAAGCCCCTCCGGCTTGACGCCGCTACCTGTGAGGTGAATACTGGAACCGCTCGAAATTGCACGTAACCTTGTCGATCTGCTCGCCGATAAAAAAGGGGAAAACATTCTGCTGATCGATATTCAGGATCTGACCATTATTGCCGATTATTTTGTGATCTGCTCAGGGACGAGCCAGCGTATGCTCAACGCCCTGGCGGAGTCGGTCCGGGAGCATATGAAAGATAGTTACGATCGGCGGACGAATATCGAAGGCGAACCGCAAAACGGATGGCTGCTCGCCGATTATGGGGATGTGATCATTCACATTTTTTCCCCGGACCAGCGCGATTATTACCAGCTCGAATCGCTTTGGTCCGACGGTAAAGTGCTGGTCCACCTGCAGTAACGATTTGGTCCTGCAGGCGCGAAAAGGCCGCATGAACAGTTTTTTTCATGCGGCCTTTCTTTTAACCCGGACCCCTTTTAGGGAGAAATGCTTTACTCAAAAATCCAGGCGTCGCTGTCCCGTTTCCAGCTGACCAGCTCCACTGCAGAGAACCAGAGGCCGATCTCTTTGATGCCGTTTTCGCCCGAGTCGGAACCGTGGGTCAGGTTGCGGCCGACTTCGAGTGCGAAGTCATGGCGCAGAGTGCCGGGAGCGGCTTCCGTCGGCCGGGTGGCGCCCAGCGTCTGGCGGACGGCCTTTACGGCGTTCGGCCCTTCCCACGCCATCGCCATGACCGGGGAGGAGGTGATATAGGCGATCAGGCCGGGATAAAACGGCTGGCCTTTGTGAATTGCGTAATGAGTCTCGGCCAATTCCTGGCTGACATCCATGAATTTGGCCGCGATCAGGCGCAGGCCTCTGCGTTCCAGGCGGGAGATCACTTCTCCGATCAGCCCGCGCTGGACTCCGTCCGGTTTCACGAGTACGAGGGTTCTTTCCATGTTCTCCTTCCTCCAGGGTTTTTGAAGTTCGATCTGGTTGTTAATTGACGCTGCCGAGGCGGCCGGCAGCCGGCTGGCAGCAGATAAAATGAAGATACTCCGCTTGTGATTGCCGGAGTATCAATTTTTAAGATATGAAATTGGTGGCCAGGAGTCCCGACCGTTCCGGAAGCCTCAGCGGAGAAGTTCCTCCGCCTGCGTATAGGCATCCAGGGCGTCCTGGAGCTGGTTGTTGCGCGCATACGCGTCGCCCAGGGTCTGCCACACGTCAATGTCCACCGGGTGGTCGTATTCCACCGCCGATCTCAGGTCGCTGATAACCGCATCCAGGCTTTCTTTCCGGGCGATCAGGTTGCCATAAGCGCTGAGGGCGTTTGCCAGGCTGCCTCCCGACATGGCGTCACGAGCGCCTTCCAGGGACATCGCAGGTTCGGGTTCCGCTGGTTCCGAGACCTCTACTTTAGGCCATTCAAGCTCAGAGGCGGGTTCTTCAGCCGGGGCGGCTTCCATTTCCTCGTCCGCCTCAACATGCTCCATGGAATCTTCTGCGGATTCAAGAGGCTCGACCACTTCGGCAGTCGCCTCAGGCCCTTCCATCGCGGTTTCCGGCATTGCTTCTTCTACTTCAAATTCATCCCCTGCTTCTGCTTCGGGTTCTTCTTCCAGGATGGCCTCATCCGGGGCATCCATTTCGGTTTCCGGTTCCGCCTCATCGAAATCCAACCCGGCAGGCATGGCCTCTGCACTCATTTCGGCCTCTGCCTCCTGGTCCATTTCCGCCTCTACTTCTTCGGGTGCGGCTTCTTCCACCTCAGGTTCGGCCTCGGTTTCCGGCGCCATCCAGGCATATTCCGCTTCTTCTTCGGTATCCTCAGGTGGCTCCATCTCTCCAGCGCCCCATTCTTCCTGGCCAGCGGCCTGCGTTGCCGCTTCGGTTTCTTCAGATTTGGCGAAGGGGGAGTCGGAAATGACGGTCTTTCTCAGCCAATCTGGAACGTCTGATTCACTCGCCACCCCTTCTGCCGCTTCTTCCGGCTCCGCGCCGGTGGGTTCTTCCTCCACCTCCACCCCCTGCAGCCATTCCGGAAGCTCCGGGGGCTCTTCGACGGCGTCCTCATCCAGGTCTTCCATCAGCCATTCCGGCAGGTCCTCCCCGTCTGGCTCTTCCTCTGCTGCGGCGACAGGTTGATCTTCGACCAGGCTATCGATCCAACCTTCTTCCTCGACCTCTTTCACTTCCTCTTCGGGGGTGTCTTCAACATCGGCGCTCATCTCCTGCGCCTCGTCGACCTCGGCGATCACCGTTTCAGCGGTCGAATCTTCGGTCACTTCCGCTTCTGCCTCTGCCTGTGCCAGCCAATCCGGGACGTCCTCCGGCCTGTCTTCTGGCGCGGTGAGCAGTTCTTCTTCTTCAACGCCCTGCTTGGCGGCCAGTCCCTCCAGCCAGGCGAGCGCCTGGTCGGGGTCCATAGAGTCCAGTTCCGAATCCCCGGCCTGTTCCATGACGGTCTCG
>JBFKII010000035.1:0-20557 GCA_041632295.1 Anaerolineales bacterium
TGACGAAAAAAACAACACACACGCCCCCAGAAGGGTGATACCGGCTATGCCCAGTATCACGGCTGGCCATTTACGCAAGATTGACCCGGCTATTTTTTCTTTCGACCCGGCTTCCGGCAATAGCGGTTTAACTTCCTGGGATGCGATTTCATCCGCAGGCGGCGCTGCGAACGGCGCGGGGAGGGCATCAGGACCAAGGGCGGCGATCAACTCTGCAGGACCTGCAAAGCGATCCGCAGGGTCCTTTGACAAAGCCCGCATCAGCGCTTTCGCGACCACCGGGGATAGCCCCGGGTTTAGACCGATCGGGTCGGGCGGCGCTTCGCTGATGTGGCGATAGAGCAGCATGTTGGGGTTTTCGTCTGTAAAAGGGGGCTGCCCGGTCAGTGCGTGGTAGAGCAGCGCGCCCAGCGAATAAGCGAAAGAGCGCCCGTCCTGGGGCAACCCTCGGATTCGTTCCGGGCTCGCAAAGGCCGGATTCTCCGGCAGCGGCGTGCTGTAAGGGTAAGTTTCCTGTGGAATGGCCGGCTCCCCTGCGCCCTCCCCGCCGATCTGAATCCTTTCCGAGGCAAGGAGCGGCAGAAGGCCCGCTGCCAGCGCCCGCTCGATCTGGCCCGCCAGAGAGTCGAAAATCGCCCGCACCGCGTCGACCTCAAGCGGGCTCTCAGCCAGCAGGTCGGATAGTTTGTCAGGCAGATCGTTGCTCACCTGAGCTCCTACGCTAACGAAAGGAGATGATTGTCCGGTCTAACCGCGATTTCAGCCGGGCGGTGGTCACCCGGATCACGAAACGGTTCACCCGAAAAGACAAAACTGGCAATGAAGGGCTGGAAATCGGAACGATCTTGCAGGTAATCTAGCGGGCAGTACAGGCGCAACGCAAGAGACAGGATCGGCCATTTATTTTCCCGCCCGATCGAAGCCTCTGAACACAAACAGCATTCAGACAGGAAAGCGGAAACGCCGCCCACCACGTATGTTTTCCTGAGAGGTGCCAGTAAAGCACCGAATATTATCGGCATTCACGGCCCGCAACCCCTAATATGAAAATCTTTTCTCAAGATGGTTTTGGCGAATTTCACTTGTCTGCCCCCCATTTATCCCGCCCCTTCCCAGTTCTTCCGCCTTTCCCTCGCCCTTATCATAGCAGAATCGAAAAAAATATCAATCACCTAAATCGAATTTCACAATGACCTGCCCTACTCACTGTCTGGATGCCTGTCCCGCCTTTAGGTAACCGCCCATCAGAGCCACGGCGAAACCATGTTGCAGGCATAAGAAAGCGCCTTCAGCGGCAGCGCCCGCCGCCGGAAGATTTCGGGGGTCTGAACCAGGCTGCGATGGGTGTCGGCTTCAAATGCGCTGCGCAGCTGGCCTGCGATGGACGGGTCCTGGAAAACCAGGCTGCACTCAAAATTCCCGGAGAGCGCTTTGCGGTCCATGTTCGCCGAGCCGAACAGCACCTTTCCCTGGTCGTTCCAGGCCACTTTAGCGTGCATGTAACCGCCGGTGAAGCGGTAGACCCGCCCGCCGGCCTTGGCCAGCTTGTGCCCGTGGATGTAATTGGCCCCATCGATTGGGCGGACGCGGGTGCGGTCAGAGAGCAGCACATGGACCTGCACACCGCTGCGTGCCTGGGAGCGCAAGGCGTTGAGAATCTCCCGATCCGGCAGGAAATACCAGTTGCGGATGTATACCGCCTGCTCGGCGTCGAGGATCAAGTCCAGCAGCGCCCGGCGGATGTCCTGGCGCTGCTTTGGCACCGTCAGGCAGATTTTCGCCTCCCCGGCGTACAGCTTCGAAAGGTGCAAATCCGCAGGCAGGCGGTGCTCCCCGCGGCCGGCGTGGTGTCGGATGAAATCGTAAACACGGTGGAAAACCTCGCCGTGATCGCCGTCCAGGCGCAGGTTGTGGTCATCCCAGCCCAGGTAGTGGTCGCCGATGTTGGAGCCGCCGATGAAGGCCGTGCGCCCGTCAATGGCGCAGACCTTGCAGTGCAGGCGGTTGCCCATGTTGAGGCGCCAGCCACCTGGCCGGAAGATGTCAACCTGCACGCCTTGTTCCTGCAGCCAGCGAACCAGGCGGCGGTTGGCGAGGGCATGGCGCGGGGCGTCCAGCACCTGGCCGAACTCGTCAACCATCAGGCGCACCTGCACGCCAGCAGCCGCCCGGGCCGCCAGGGTTCGGGCGATGCGCCAGGCCTGCTCACCGTGGTTGAAGGTGAAGTACATCATCGAGATGCGCTCCTGCGCCCGTTCCAGCGCGGAGTCCAGGTCCTGGTAAAAGGGTCTGACTGCTGTGAAAAGGGTGTATCTGGTGTTCATCCGGTGGCTCCTCGTCGCTTCGCGTTCTTGCCCCCACTATCGCCGATCCTGACTGCCAGAAAAAGAGATGGAACTGCCAAAAAGTGCCGGATTTCAAAACGCCGCAGACACCCAGCGGAAGCGCCGCCGGAAAACGGTTTCCGGGACCGGGTACGTTGCCGCCAGGCGTTCATAGAGCGACTCGTACTGGTCCAGGCAGACGCAGCGCGAGTGCCCCTGGGCCACCCTACGGCCGGCCATCCCCAGGCAGCGCCTGCGGTCCGGATCGGCAAGTATGGCCTCCAGCCAGCCGGCCATGCTGCCATCATCCCCCGGGGCGACCAGGTAACCGTTTTCACCGTGGTGCACCACCTCCGGGATGCAGGTGGCCGCCACGGCAACCACGGGCAGTCCGGACGCCATCGCCTCCAGCAGCACGATGCCCTGGGTTTCGATTTCCGAGGCCAGCGCGAAGACATCGGCATGCCGGTACAGGGCCGGCAGATCGCCGTCGTTGGCGATAAAACCGGTGAACCGGGTCCGTTCCCGGATCCGGAGCGTCACGGCCAGCTCGACCAGGCGGGTGCGCTCCTTTCCATCCCCGACCACCAGCAGCTGGGCCGGGGCTCGGGCCATGGCCCGAGCTGCGGCGCGCAGGACCAGGTCGACCCTTTTTTCTTGGTCCAGGCGGCCGACATGCAGGATGACAAGCAGCGCCGGGTCCAGGCCGTATTTTTGAAACAGGGACCGGCTATCGTCCGTGTGGCCGGCAGCCGGATAAAAAAGGTCCAGGTCGACCCCGTTGTCGATCACGCTGGGGCGAAAGCCGCCGCATTTCTCGATCTCTTCGGCGATGGTTTTGGTCGGGGTGACCATGTGCTGGCTGCGCCGATCGACCCAGCTGCCATAGGCCCAAAGCAGCCTCTCCACCGAACTGCGGAAACCGGGCAGGTCCGGCAAGTAGGCGGAGACAAACCAGGGCAACTGGTGGATGGTGACGACCACCGGGATGCCCCAATCCTTATTGGCCGACAGCCAAACCGGACCGACCGTCAGCGGGTCGTGGAGATGCAAGATCTGAGGCCGGAATTTCCGCAAATGAGGCTTGAGGGCCGGGTTCCACCAGGAGAAAAAGTTCTGCCGGGCGCGCAGCGGGTTGGGCTGGGAGCGCAGGAACTCGACCCGCAGGCTTCCCTGCGTATTTCGATACGGCACCCTGCGGTCGCTGGCCGCCAGAACGAGGACTTCATGCCCGCGCCGGGCCATGCCTTCCGCCAGGCTTTGCGAAATGAGGGAAGCGCCGCTGATGGCGGGAGGGTAGCTTTGAACGATGGTTGCGATGCGCATGACAGCCTCCTAGGCGCTTTTTTCCAGGTGCGGACCCAGATAACGCCAGCCGATCAGCATCACCAGGGTGTATAGGGCGGCTACCAGCAGCAAGGCAGGGGTCACCCGGAAGCCCTGCGCCCCGGCCAGCGAAAATAGCAGGGACGTCGGCAATCGGCCGGCGAAATTGGCGATCAGAAATTTTCTGGAGGAAAGCCCGCTCAGCCCGGCGACAAAATTCATCACGTCGCTGGGAAAAATCGGCAGGATAAAGGAGAAGCAGAAAAAGACCATTCCCTGTTTCTCCGCCTTTTTGGTCCATTTATCGGTCAGCTCCGCCGGGGCCAGGCGAGAAACGACCGGACGCCCGAAGCGGCGAGCCAACCAATACGCAAACTGGCTGGCGATCACCGTGCTGGTATGTGTGACGATCAATGCCGGAATAAAACCGTACAGGGTTCCGCTCACCAACATAATGATATGCCCCGGGATAGCGGCGAAGATCACCTGCAAGGTAAGTATAACGTAAATCAGCGCCAGCCCGGCCGGGCCCACCCCGCCCAGGTACGCCAGGAGCGCTTCCCGGTCCCCGACCAGGCTGAGGGCCTGCAGGATCGGGGCGCGGTAGGCCAGCAGGGCGGAAAGCGTTGCGAGGATCAACGCCCATTTCAGGGCCGCTTTTCGAGACACAGTCCTTGAGGGGAACTGGGGCCGGGTGCGTGGTCTGGCGAGCAAATCTCGGGGGATCGGTATCGGGCTCATGGCCGCCTCCTGCCGGGCGAGGGCTAAGCCCATGATCCCCGTTGGAAGCTGCCAAAAAAAGAGGCGTTACTGCCAAAAACTGCCAATTTTTCCGGTTGGGTTCAACCGAGCATTAATTTCGAAACCTCCGGCGGCTCGGTCACCAGCGCCACAAGTGGGCATTAATAACTTTCCGCAGCGGGTCTGGAGGGTACATTACAATATAAATGGAAACCCCGGCGGGCGATGCGATCCGGAGGAAACAAGAAGCCTGCAAACCGGCCTTCCGGTCGACCGCCATTCTTCGATGCAGGAAAGCAGCCATCCAAAAGGATGGGCGCGATGCTGATCCCGATTACAGCCGTCCTCGATCTCCTTGGCATGGCTGCCGGCCTCTGGCTGGCCGTCTACGTCCTGGCGCGCGGCTACCGCAGCCCGATCACCCAACGGGCTTTTATCGTCCTGCTGTGCCTGGCGCTCTTTTTTTACGGGGCGTATAACAATATTTTCGAACAGGTGCCCGGCACTGCCGCCTGGCGGGCTGTCGCCCTGATCACCGCCCTGTACTTCTGGTATGACCTGACCAACCGGCTGCTGCCGGGCAATCTGCGCCGGCGCACACGCTTCCTGAGCTGGGTGACGCTCGGTCTGGCCGCCACGGCCGCGGTGCTGCTGCTGACCGTGCCGAACGCTTTCCGCGGCGAGGTGGGCAACGCGCTCAACATCGGGCGCATGGAGCTCGAACTGCCCTTCATCGCCTACGGCCTGTTCATGATCGTGGTCTCGATCGGCATCCTCAACAACCACCGCCTGACCCGCACCGCGGGCACATCTCGCATCCACCGCTATTTCTACACCGCCTCGCTGATCGCGGTCATCAACGTCGGCCACGGCATTCTCTCCCTGGCTATCCTGGAACCGCAGTCGCGCATCATCCAGGACGGGCTGATCCTGGCGTCGGTGATCGTCCTGGGCTATTCCGTCGCCCGGCACCAGACTTTCGTCGAGCAGCGCACGACCTTTATGGATTTCCAGGTCTCGTCCCTGGCCGTGATGGCCCTGACCGCCTTGTTCGGCCTGGCCGGCCTGCTGCTGGACTATTCGCCGCGCGAGATCGGGATCATCGTCGGGCTGGCAGTTTTGTCCCTGTCCTCTTACGATTTCGTCCGCACGGCGATCAACGACGTGCTGGCGCGCGAGGAGAGCCAGCTGCGCCGCCAGCTGCTGCGCATCGCGCGCGACTCGGCTGGCGGCCGCGTGCCCTCCTCGCAGGCCTGGATCGAGCGGAGCCTGAACATCCTGCTGGAGACCATCCAGGCGGAACAGGGGCTGATCGCGATGCCGGAGAACGGCGAATTTCGGGTGGTCGCCAGCCGCCAGTCGCTGCCTGGAGGCAGCCCGCTTCCGCCCGACCTGCAGCTACAGGGGGACCTGGTCCCGTTAGCTGGCGCGAACGAGACCGGCCTGGCCTGGATCGCGCCGTGTACCTGGCAGGGCCGCCCGCTGGCCCTGGTCGCTGTCGGGGCCCGCGAAGCGCGCGCCTACAGCGAAAGCGACCTGGATGTGCTGGTCGAGTTCGCCGACCAGGTCGCCCTGCTCCTGCATCTGGAGAGCCTGCAAAGCGACCAGACCCACCGGCTGGCCCGCCTGGCGGACGACTACCAGACCAATCTTCTCAGCCTGCAGACCGGCGGCGAGCAGATCGTCGAGAACCTCTCCCGCCAACCGGCGCCGGAGCTGGTCAAATCGGTCGAAGAAGGGCTGCGCAAACTCGCAGACGTCAGCTACCTGGGCCGCTCGCCGTTGGCCGGGCTGCTGGGCGTGCCCGGAAAGACGCACCTGGAACGCGGGCAGGGGGTGCGCGATCGGCTCCTGGCGCTTTTAGAAACCCTGCGTCCCCCGGAAAAGCGGCCCCCCGAGCCCCTGCCGCGCGAATGGCACAGTTACGTCATCCTGCACGACGCGTACGTGCAGGACGTCCCCAACCGCGAGATCATGGCGCGGCTGTACATTTCGGAAGGCACCTTCAACCGCACCCGGCGCAAAGCCATCCGGGCGCTGGCGCGGGCGATCCGGGAGATGGGGTCATCGTAGAGACGCCACAGTATGTAGGGAGCGGGGGTTAATACCCTCTCCAATTATTAAAAATAGGTTAATATCAGGGCGATTCCGTGCTAATACCGGGAAAATGGTTGACATTATCAACAAATATAGTAAACTTGCCCCCAACGTCAACGAAAAAACTGCGATGTACATGATTTCCCTGCCCATTATCGTCCTGATTATCAGCCTTATCGTCCTCCTGGTCGTCAAGGCCGATACCCCATGGGCAGCAGTGGACATCCAAGCGTAAAGGACCAACTGCAACAACAACCAGAGGCTGCCCCCGGGCAGCCTTTTTTTGTACCATGGCCCATTTTGCCCCCGCCCCTCCTTCCCCCGGCATTCGCCTCCTGCCGGTCATATTGACCGGCAGGGAATATTCCCCACGGGCGGCGTCGGCGGCGAGAACCGGCTGACAGATACCAGAACACCGGGCTGCCCAAAACGGCAGCCCTTTTTGTTTCACCCGGCACAGAATTTGAGGTAGGCCAATGCGCTCAGACCAGATCAAAAAAGGTTTCGAAAGGGCCCCGCACCGCGCCCTGCTGCGCGCCACCGGCGTCCGGGACGAGGATTTCGCCAAGCCTTTCATCGCCATCGTCAACTCCTACGTTGATATCATCCCGGGCCACGTCCACCTGCAGGATTTCGGCCGGCTGGTCAAGCAGGCGGTGCGCGCCGCCGGGGGGGTACCCTTCGAGTTCAACACCATCGGGGTGGACGACGGCATCGCCATGGGCCACCAGGGCATGAAATTCAGCCTGCCCTCCCGCGAGCTGATCGCCGACAGCGTCGAGACCATGGTGCGGGCCCACTGCTTCGACGGCATGGTCTGCATCCCCAACTGCGACAAGATCGTGCCCGGCATGATCATGGGCGCCCTGCGGGTCGACATCCCGGCTATTTTCGTCTCCGGCGGCGCCATGGCGGCCGGAAAGACCCCCGACGGGCAGACAGTCGACCTGATCTCGGTCTTTGAAGGGGTCGGGGCATTTAAGGCTGGAAAAATCGACGAAGATCGCCTGACCACACTGGAGAAATTCAGCTGCCCGACCTGCGGTTCGTGCTCCGGCATGTTCACCGCCAATTCGATGAACTGCCTGATGGAAGTGCTCGGGCTGGCCCTGCCCTTCAACGGCTCCGCCCTGGCGCTTTCCGAGGAGCGCGAGGCACTCGCCAGGCAGGCAGCCGGCCAGATTCTGAACCTGGTCGAGCAGGACATCACCCCGCGCCAGCTGGTCACCCCCGAGGCGATCGACGACGCCTTCGCCCTCGATATGGCCATGGGCGGCTCGACCAACACCGTGCTGCACACCCTGGCTTTCACCCACGAAGCCCAGATCGAATACCCCCTCGAACGCATCAATATGGTCGCCGATAAAGTCCCGCACCTGTGCAAAGTCAGCCCGGCCGGCCAGTGGCACATGGAGGACGTCCACCGGGCGGGCGGCATCCCCGCCATCCTGAACGAGATCGCCCGCGACGGCAACACCCTGCACCTGGACCGAATGACGGTCACCGGGCGCACCCTGGGCGAGAACATCACCGGACTGCTGGCGAGCGACCGGGATGTGATCCGCACGCGCGAGCAGGCCCACAGCCCGGTCGGCGGGCTGGCTGCCCTGTTCGGCAACCTGGCACCGGACGGGGCGATCGTCAAGACCGGCGGCGTGGAGGAAGCGATGAAGCGCCACAGCGGGCCGGCCCGGATTTACGAAAGCCAGGAAGCGGCCATGCGAGGCATCCTGAACAAAGAGGTCCAGCCCGGAGACGTGGTGGTGATCCGCTACGAGGGCCCGCGCGGCGGTCCCGGCATGCAGGAGATGCTCTCGCCCACCTCCGCCATCATGGGCATGGGCCTGGGCGACCGTGTGGCTCTGATCACCGACGGCCGTTTTTCGGGCGGCACGCGCGGCGCATGTATCGGGCACATCTCCCCGGAAGCAGCTGCGCGCGGCCCGATCGCCGCCCTGGAGGAAGGCGACACCATCCATATCGACCTGTACGCCCGCACTCTGGACGTCGAGCTCAGCGATGGTGAAATCCAGCGCCGTCTGGACGCCCTGCCTCCCTTCGAACCCGATATCGACAGCCGCTGGCTGCAGCGCTACGCCCGCATGGTGACGAGCGCCAGCACGGGAGCGGTGCTGCAGTAGGAATCCCGGCGGGAGAACCGGCGTCAGCCGGTTTCAAACACGCTGACTGACGTCGGCCATCCATGGAGGAATCGCAATGATCAAAACAGGAGCAGAAATACTCTGGGAATGCCTAGTGCGCGAGGGGGTCGACACCGTTTTCGGCTACCCAGGCGGCGCCATCATGCCGACCTACGACGCCATGCTGGACTATCCGGTCCACCACGTGCTCGTGCGGCACGAACAGGGCGCCGCCCACATGGCCGATGGCTATGCCCGGGCGACCGGTAAGGTCGGCGTTGCCATGGCCACTTCGGGGCCAGGGGCGACAAACCTGGTCACCGGCATCGTGACTGCCATGATGGACTCGATCCCGATCGTCTGCATCACCGGCCAGGTGCCCGTGCACCTGATCGGCGGCGACGCCTTCCAGGAGACCGACGTCACCGGCATCACCCAGCCGATCACCAAGCACAATTTCCTGGTGACCAGCGCAGATGAAGTTGCCCAGGTGGTGCGCGAGGCCTTTTACATCGCCCGCAGCGGCCGCCCGGGCCCGGTCGTGATCGACTTCTGCAAGAACGCACAGATCGAGAAGACGGAGTTTGTCTATCCGGATAAGCCCGCGCTCCCCGGCTACCACCCGCCCAGCCACGCGCCCATGGAAGACGTCAAACGCGCCGCCGAGTTGATCGCCGAGGCCAAGCGTCCGGTGATCCTGGCCGGGCACGGCGTGCTCAAATCTCACGCCATGGACGAGCTGCGCCGCTTCGCCGAAAAAACACAGACCCCCGTGGCGATGACGCTGCTGGGCCTCGGCTCGCTGCCGGCCTCACACGTGCTCAGCCTGGGCATGATGGGCATGCACGGCGAAGCCTACTGCAACAACGCCATCCAGGGCGCTGACCTGTTGCTGGCTTTCGGCATGCGCTTCGACGACCGGGTGACCGGCAACCTGCGCACCTACGCCCCGCGCGCCCGCAAGATCCACATCGAGATCGACCCCTCCGAGGTGCACAAAAACGTGCGCGTCGATGTCCCGCTGGTGGGTGACCTGGCGACCGTGCTGGGCGACCTGATCCCGCTGGTCGAGCCGGGCGACCATGAGGACTGGCTGGACCAGATCGCAGAGTGGAAGGCCGACACCGAGGCGCGCGACATTCTGGCCTGGCCGAGCGACGAGCATCTGCACGCCACGCACGTGATCCGCGACGTCTGGGAATTCACCCGCGGGGACGCCATCGTGACCACCGACGTCGGGCAGCACCAGATGTGGGCCGCCCAGTATTACAAGCTCGAGCAGCCCTACCGCTGGCTGACCTCCGGCGGCGCCGGCACCATGGGCTACGGTCTGCCTTCTGCTATCGGGGCCTGGTTCGGTCACAAGGACCGGGATGTCTGGGCGATCGTCGGGGACGGCGGCTTCCAGATGACCCAGGCCGAGCTGGCCACCGCCAAGGTCGAAGGCGCCAACGTCAAGATCGTGGTGGTCAACAACAGCTACCTCGGCATGGTGCGGCAGTGGCAGGAGTTCTTCTTTGAAAAACGCTACAGCGCCGTGTACATGGACAACCCCGATTTCGTCAAGCTGGCGGAAGCATACGGCATCCCCGCCCGCCGGGTGATCGCCCGCGACGAGGCCATGGATGCCCTCAAGTTCGCCCAGGAAACGCGCGGCCCGGTCCTGCTGGAGTTCGTTGTCGAGCAGGAGGAGGCGGTCTTCCCGATGGTGCCCGCCGGGGCCGACCTGGACGCCATGATCCGCCGGCCGATCCGGAATCAACCGGCTGGTGGAGATTAGAAAACTGACAATCGCAACGCCGCCAAACCTGGGTTTCGACACGGGCACAAACCGCCCGGCCCAACCGGCGATTTGGCTGAATTTTTTTCTCGGGCCAATCATCCGGTGACAATTGCTTATTTTGAGGAGAACCACATGCACCAGACACTGATCGCCAAAGTCGAAAACAAACCCGGCGTGCTCAACCGGGTGGCATCTCTCTTCCGGCGCCGCAACATCAACATCGCTTCGCTCAACGTCGGAGAGACAGAGAACTCGGGCATCTCCCGCATGACGATCGTGGTCGACAGCCGCGAGGCCGATGCCCGCCAGGTGGAAGCCAACCTGTACAAGCTGGTCAACGTGGTCGACGTGCAGGACGTCACCAACCAGCCCGCCCTGCTGCGCGAACTGGCCCTGATCAAGGTCAGCAGCGAGCCGGGCGACCGTGCCAGCGTCGGCAACCTGGCCAGCATCTTCGGCGCCAAAATCGTCGACGTCGGGCCCGAATGCCTGACCGTCCAGGTGGCCTCCAGCGTCGAAAAGGTCGAGAGCCTGATCGAACTGCTGCGCCCGTTCGGGATCCTCGAGATGGTGCGCACCGGCCATGTCGCCATGATGCGCGGCACGACCGAGGGCGTCCGCCACACCCCCGGGGCCGGCGCCAACGGGTCGGCGTTCCAGAATGGGAATGGGGTCGGGGAAAAAGAGTAAATGAGTAACGGAGTAACGAGTAATGAGTAATGAGTAACGGAGTAATGAGAAACCGAGTAATGGAGTGATGGAGTAGAAGCGTATGGCCAAGATCTATTATGACAAAGATGCCAACCCCGAGCTGATCCGGGGCAAGAAAGTCGCTATCATCGGCTTCGGTTCGCAGGGGCACGCCCACGCCCTCAACCTGCGCGACAGCGGGATCGACGTGACTGTCGGGCTGCGCCCGGAGGGCAAATCCTGGGCCAAAGCCGAGGCGGAGGGCCTTCGCGTCGCCCCGGTCAGCCAGGCAGCAGCAGGGGCCGATGTGATCATGATGCTGGCCCCCGATACCGCCCAGCCCGAGATCTTCGAGACCGAAGTGGCGCCGCACCTCAAACCCGGCAAGACCTTGATGTTCGCCCACGGCTTCAACATCCGCTACGGGACGATCACCCCGCCCGAGAGCGTCGACGTCAGCATGATCGCCCCCAAGGCCCCCGGCCACCGCGTGCGCGAGACGTACCTGGCCGGCGAAGGCACACCTTGCCTGCTGGCCGTGCACCAGGACGCCAGCGGCCAGGCAGAGGCGTTCGCGGTTGCTTACGCCCACGCACTCGGCTGCACCCGGGCCGGGACGCTCAAGACCACCTTCGCCGAGGAGACCGAGACCGACCTGTTCGGCGAGCAGGCCGTGCTGTGCGGTGGGGTCTCCGCCCTGGTCAAGGCCGCGTTTGAGACCCTGGTGGAGGCCGGCTACCAGCCGGAACTGGCCTATTTCGAGACCATGCACGAACTCAAGCTGATCGTCGACCTGTTCTACCGCGGCGGGCTGAACTACATGCGCTATTCGGTCTCCGACACGGCCGAGCACGGCGATTATGTCTCCGGCGGCCGCATCGTCAACGAAGAAACCAAGTTCGAGATGAACCAGATCCTGCGCGAGATCCAGGACGGCACCTACGCCAGCAAATGGATCGAGGAAAACAAGAACGGCCGCCCGTGGTTCAACGAGGAGCGGGTGCGCCAGCAGTCCCACCTGATCGAGCAGGTCGGCGCTGAACTGCGCGACATGATGCCGTTCCTCAATCCTGTAAAAGTACGACCCGGCGAGTAGAGGCGTGCCAGGTGCAACGTGCCATATGCAACGTGCCAGGTGCAACGTGCCAGGTGCAACGTGCCATGTGCAACGTGCCATGTGCAACGTACCAGGTACAACGAGCACTTTGCACGTGGTAATTAGCACGCCTGATAAGTGAGGAAAACCGCCATGAACAGCAACTATGTTCGGATATTCGATACCACCTTGCGGGACGGCGAGCAGTCTCCTGGCGCAACGCTGACCTCGAACGAAAAGCTTGAGATCGCCCGCCTGTTGGCCCGCATGGGTGTGGACGTGATCGAAGCCGGCTTCCCGGCCGCCTCCCCGGATGACCTGGAGGGCGTGCGCCAGATCGCCCGCGCGGTCGGCAATACCGCCCGCGAGAGCGAGCACCCGGAAGGCCGGCTGCCCCCGATCATCACCGGCCTGGCCCGCACCCACAAGGGCGACATCGACCAGGCCTGGGAGGCGGTGCGCGAAGCAGCGCGCCCGCGCATCCACACCTTCCTGGCCACTTCCCCGATCCACATGAAGCACAAGCTGAACATGGACCCCGAGGAAGTCGTCGAAAAAGCCGTCGAGATGGTCTCTTACGCCAAGCGCTACTGCCAGGACATCGAATTCTCCCCCGAGGACGCAGGGCGCAGCGACCCCGAGTTCCTCTACCTGGTGCTGGGCGAGGTGATCAAGGCCGGCGCCACGACGATCAACATTCCCGACACCGTCGGCTACACCACCCCGCAGGAGTTCGGCGCCCTGATCGCCGGTATCGTGCAGCACACCCCCGGCATCGAGGACGTGATCGTATCCGTCCACTGCCACAACGACCTCGGCATGGCCACCGCCAACACGCTGGCGGGGCTGCAGGCCGGGGCCCGCCAGGCGGAGGTCACCATCAACGGGATCGGCGAGCGCGCCGGCAACACCTCCCTGGAGGAAGTCGTCATGGCGCTGCGCACCCGCTTCCCGGCTTACGGCCTGTCCACCGGCATCGACACAACCCAGATCACGCGCGCCAGCCGCATGGTCTCCAACTACACCGGCATCCAGGTGCAGCCCAACAAAGCCATCGTCGGCGCCAACGCCTTCGCCCACGAGGCCGGCATCCACCAGGACGGCATGCTCAAGCACGAGACCACTTACGAGATCATGCGTCCCGAGACTGTCGGCCTGAAGCAGTCCTCGCTGGTGTTGGGCAAACACTCCGGGCGGCACGCCTTCAAAGTGCGCCTGTCCGAGCTGGACTACGAACTCAGCGATGAAGAGCTCAACACCGCCTTCGCCCGCTTCAAGGACCTGGCGGACAAAAAGAAGACCATCACCGACGCCGACCTGGAAGCCCTGATGGCCGACCAGCTGTACCAGCCGCGCGAGATCTACTCGCTGGCGGGGCTGCAGGTCACCTGCGGCACGATGGGAATGCCGACCGCCACCGTGCGGCTGTGCGGCCCCGACGAAACCATGCACGTCCATGCCGCCATCGGCACCGGTCCCGTGGACGCCGCTTTCAAGGCCATCGACCAGGTGGTCCAGGTGCCCAACCGGCTGCTGGAGTACTCGGTCCGGGCCGTGACCGAGGGCATCGACGCCATCGGCGAGGTCTCAGTGCGCATCGAGGGCGTCAACGGCTCGGTTGAGCCGCGCACTTCTCCGCAGAGCGGCAACGTCCGGCCGCGCACCTTCGGCGGGCACGGCGCTGAGACCGACATCATTGTCGCCAGCGCCAACGCCTACCTCACGGCGCTGAACAAGCTGCTGGTGGCCAGCGGCAGGTTTGAGGAGGAATAGATTGCTTCGGCACGAACCGGCTTCGCCGTATATGCCTCGCAATGACGAAACGATGACCCCAAAAACCCTCTTTGACAAAGTCTGGGACGCACACGTTGTCGCCCAGGAGCCCGGCTTTCCGGCGGTGCTCTACATCGACCTCCATCTGGTCCACGAGGTCACCTCCCCGCAGGCGTTCCAGGGGCTGCGCGAAAAAGGGCTGCCCGTACGCCGCCCTGACCGTACCGTCGGGACCGTCGACCACTCCACCCCCACCCTGAGACTGGACCTGGCGCTGGTGGACGACATGGCCGCCAACCAGGTGCGTGTCTTCGAGCAGAACTGCCGCGATTTCGGCCTGCGGCTGTACGATTTTGAGAGTGACCAGCGCGGCATCGTCCACGTGATTGGACCCGAGCTGGGCCTGACCCAGCCCGGGATGACGATCGTCTGCGGGGACAGCCACACCGCCACCCACGGCGCCTTTGGGGCGCTGGCCTTCGGCATCGGCACCAGCGAGGTCGAACACGTTCTGGCCACGCAAACCCTGCTTCAGGACCGTCCCAAGACCTGCAGGGTCGCATTCAATGGCCGCCTGGGCCCAGGGGTCACTGCCAAGGATATGATCCTGGCGCTGATCGCCCAGAACGGGGTCGGGGGCGGCACAGGACACGTTTTCGAGTACACCGGCGAGGCAGTGCGCGGCCTTTCGATGGAAGCCCGCATGACCCTGTGCAACATGTCGATCGAGGGCGGGGCGCGCGCCGGCATGGTCGCGCCCGATGAGACCACTTTCGAATACCTGGCGGGGCGCGAGTTCGCTCCCCAGGGCGCCGATTGGGACCGGGCGCTGGCACGCTGGCAGGCCCTGCCCTCCGACGAGGGCGCGGTCTATGACAAAACCGTCACCATCGACATCGCCCGCCTGGAGCCGATGATCACCTACGGCACCAACCCCGGCATGGGCATCCCGATTACCGGCCGCATCCCCGATCCGGCTCAGATCGGCGACCCCAACCAGCGCGCCGGGCTGGAAAAGTCGCTGGCTTACATGGGACTGCCCCCCGGGGAGCCGCTGCTGGGCCGGAAAATCGACGTGGTCTTCATCGGCAGCTGCACCAACTCGCGCCTGTCCGATCTGCGCCAGGCCGCCGAGAGCATCAAGGGTCGCAAAGTGGCCGAAGGTGTGCGCATGCTGGTCGTGCCCGGCTCGGAGAGCGTCCGCCGCCAGGCCGAGGCCGAGGGGCTGGACCACATTTTCCGCCAGGCCGGCGCCGAATGGCGCTTCGCCGGCTGCTCGATGTGCCTGGCAATGAACGGCGACCAGCTGGCTCCCGGGCAGTACGCCGTCAGCACCAGCAACCGCAATTTCGAGGGCCGCCAGGGGGCCGGTGGGCGCACTTTTCTGGCCAGCCCGCTGACCGCTGTCGCGGCAGCCGTGACCGGTAAAGTCAGCGACCCCCGAACCTTAACCCAATAAGAAAACAGGAAGGTTTCCTCGCCCTACGGCCTTTTACTGATTACTCATTACGCAACACGTATCCAAAGAATCAACTATGGAACCCTTCACCACACTCACCTGCCGCCCGGTGCCGCTGCCCAACAAGGATGTGGACACCGACCAGATCATCCCCGCCCACTACCTGAAAGTGGTCGACAAGCAGGGGCTCGCGGAGGGCCTTTTCCGCCGCTGGCGCTTCGACGAGGATGGCAAGCCGCGCGAGGGCTTCGTGCTGAACGACCCGGTCTACCAGGGGGCGCGCATCCTGTTAGCCGGCGACAACTTCGGCTGCGGGTCTTCGCGCGAGCACGCCCCCTGGGCACTGCAGGGCTGGGGCTTCCGGGCCGTCATCTCCACATCGTTCGCTGATATTTTCCGCAGCAACGCCCTCAAGAACGGGCTGCTGCCGGTCGAGGTGGACGAGGAAACCCACCGGGCGCTCTTCGACCTGGCGGAGGATTCCAGCCGGGCGACGATCGATATCGACCTGGAAAGCCAGACCCTGACCCTGCCGGACGGAAGGCGCGTGCATTTTCCGATCGATCCGTTCAGCAAGCGCTGCCTGCTGGAAGGCATCGACCCCCTGGGCTACCTGCTGGGGTTCAGCGAACAGACCGCGGCCTTTGAGGCCGAACACGAGATTTGAATTTCAATGAAAACTTTCCAAACTCCCGACAAAAGCGAGGTGGACTGGGTGACAGAAAGGCCGCTGCGGCCAGCCGTCACCCAGCCCATTGACGGATTTCTCCAGAACACGGCCCAATCATGATCCACAAAGGAGAAACCCCATGACCTCAGACAAGCAAATCCTGATCTACGACACCACCCTGCGAGACGGCACCCAGCGAGAGGGCATCTCCCTCTCACTGGCCGACAAGCTCAAGATCGCCCGCCGCCTGGATGACTTTGGCGTGCACTACATCGAGGGTGGCTGGCCGGGCTCCAATCCCAAGGATGCCGATTTCTTCGAAGCCGTGCGCGAGATGGAATTCAAAACCGCCCGCATCGCCGCATTCGGCGCCACCCGCCGCAAAGACACCCGCCCCGAGGACGACCCCAACATCCAGGCGCTGGTGGAAGCCCAAACGCCGGTCGTGACCCTGGTGGGCAAGACCTGGGACCTGCACGTGCGCGATGTGCTCGAGACCGATCTCGAGGAAAACCTGGCGATGATCAGCGAGAGCGTGGCATACCTGAAAGGCCTCGGCAAGGAAGTGATCTACGATGCTGAGCACTTCTTTGACGGCTACAAAGCCAACCCCGACTACGCCATCCTCACCCTGCAGGTTGCCGCCAGTGCCGGAGCCGACTGCGTGGTGCTGTGCGATACCAACGGCGGCAGCCTGCCCTGGGAGCTGGCCGCGGTCCTGCGCCGCGTGTGTGAAGAAGTAGACTGCGAAATCGGCATTCACACCCATGACGACGGTGGCTGTGGCGTCGCCAACACACTGGTGGCAGTGGAAGCCGGCGCCACCCACATCCAGGGCACCGTCAACGGCTACGGCGAGCGCGTCGGCAACGCCAACCTGTGCACCATCATCCCCGACCTGCAGATCAAAATGGGGCTGGACTGCATACCGTCCGAAAACCTGCCCAGGCTGACCGAACTCTCGCGCTACGTCGCCGAGCTGGCCAACCTGCCGCTCGACGAGCACTCTCCCTTTGTCGGGGCCAGTGCCTTTGCCCACAAGGGCGGCATCCATGTCGCGGCCATGCGCAAGAACGAGGCCAGCTACCAGCACATCGACCCCACCCTGGTCGGGAACGCCCGGCGCACCGTGGTCTCCGAGCTCTCCGGGCGCGGTAACGTGCTGGACAAAGCCCAGGAGTACGGCGTGGACGTGGACAGCGGCCAGGCGCGCGCCGTGGTCTCGCAGATCAAAGATCTGGAGCACGCCGGCTTCTCGTTTGAGAGCGCCGAGGCTTCCATGACCCTGCTGCTGCGGCGCATGCAGCCCGATTACGTGCCGCCCTTTGAACTGCTGGACTTCACGGTGCTGGTGCAGAACCGCGACGAACGCGGCGTCTTCGCCGACGCCACTGCCAAAGTGAAAGTCGGGGACAAAGTGCTCCACACCGCCGCGGAGGGCAATGGCCCGGTCAACGCCCTCGATAAGGCGCTCCGCAAGGCGCTGGTCGAGTTTTACCCCGATCTGGAAGGCGTGCGCCTTGCCGATTACAAGGTCCGAATCCTGGACGGGGACCAGGGCACCGGCGCGGGTGTGCGGGTGCTGGTCGACTCCGAGAAAGGCGGCCTGCGCTGGAGCACGGTCGGCGCCAGCACCAACATCATCAAGGCCAGCTGGCAGGCCATCGCCGACAGCCTGGAATACGCCCTGCTGAATGGAGATGAAAGCACTTCTAAAGTGAAGCCCCCAACTCAAAAATCTGAAGAGGCGTCGGTTTGAGCGGCGATGGCAAAGCATCGCCCGAATCCAGCGCCGGGTTTCGGACGGTTAAATTGCAACCGCAAACTCAACCAGCAGCCCTTTTTATGAAATCAAAAATGGAGTTCAAAATTGTTTTACTCCCCGGCGACGGGATCGGCCCGGAAGTGGTCGGCGCAGCCGGCCAGGTGCTCGGGGCGGTCGCCGAACGCTTCGGACGTACATTCGAGACCGACACCCGCCTGATCGGCGGCTGTGCCATCGACGCCACCGGCCGTTCGCTGCCGGAGGAGACGCTGGGCGCCTGCCTGAAGGCCGACGCCGTGCTTTTGGGCGCAGTGGGAGGGCCAAAATGGGACGACCCCAGGGCCAGCGAACGCCCCGAAAGCGGCTTGCTCGGCCTGCGCACCGGCCTCGGCCTGTTCGCAAACCTGCGCCCGGTCCGGCCGGATCCCGCGCTGTTGGACTCCTCGCCCATCAAGCGCGAGCGGCTGGAGGGGGTGGACTTGCTGGTGGTGCGCGAACTGACCGGCGGGATCTATTTTGGCACGCCACGCGAGCGCCGCACAGTCAACGGCGAGATCCAGGCGGTCGACACCATGCTCTACAGCGAGCATGAGATCCGCCGGGTGGTGCACGTAGCATTCCAGGCCGCACAGGGCCGGCGCGGGCTGGTCACCTCGGTGGACAAGGCCAACGTGCTGGAGAACTCCAGGCTTTGGCGCCAGGTCGCCCGGGAAGTGGCCGGCGAATATCCGGACGTGGCCTTCGAGAACCTGCTGGTGGACGCTGCTGCCATGCACCTGCTGACCCGCCCGGCGGATTTTGACGTGATCGTCACCGGCAACCTGTTCGGCGACATCCTGACGGACGAGGCTTCCGTGCTGGCCGGGTCGATGGGAGTACTGCCGTCCGCCTCGCTGGGCCAGGCCGCCAACCGGCATGGACTGCCGCGCGGGCTGTACGAGCCGATCCACGGCTCAGCCCCGGACATCGCCGGCAGAGGAGTGGCCAACCCGATCGGCACGATCATCTCGCTGGCGATGCTCCTGCGGCATTCCCTGGGCCTGGAACAGGAGGCACGGGCGGTCGAGCGGGCCGTCGCGCAGGTGATCGCGGCCGGCCACCGCACCGCCGACCTGGCGTCAACCGGCGGCACTGCTCCGCTTGACACGCAAGCCATCACGGATTTGTTTGTCCGCGAGATTTTTTCCATGGAGATCGACCGCCTGCCGGCGGCCTGAGCCCGGCTGCTGCCGTTACGGAACACGGCGGCAGATCAGGAGGATTTATGCCCAAGAAGAAACGCACCAACTACATCTGGGTGGACGGCGAATTTATCCCGCAGGACCAGGCTCAGATCGACCTGCTGGCCCCGGCACCCCCCGGCAGCATGCTGCTGTTCGAGGAGATCCACTGCTTTGAAACGACAACCGGCCCGGCGGTGTTCCGCCTGGAGGAGCATCTGGACCAGTTCCTGGAAGCGATCCGCTCGGAGGGCTACCCGGTATGCTACAGCCTGAGCGAGCTGCGCAACACCGTGCACGGCACCCTGTCCTACAACGGCGTGCGTGAGGGGAAGATCCGCCCCTCCCTGGTGATGAACCCGGAAGAAAGCGGCGCGGCCCCGGTCTGGGCGGTCGCGGCCTGGGCTCACCCGCAAAGTGTGGAGCTGGCGCCCCCGTCCGGAGTGGAGGGAAGCGCCGTGGTCTTGAATGAAGGTCTGCCCAGGGGCGCCGCTTTGTTTATCGTCGAAAAAGGGGCGATCTTTACCCCGCCCAGCGAACGCTTCGGCAACCAGGTGCTGCGCGACTCGGTCGTCACCCTGGCCCACGACCTGGGCTATCCCGTTGTCGAGGGCCCCATCACCCACGAACAGCTCTACCGCAGCGAAGAGGCTTTCATCAGCACTGCCGTCGCCGACCTGAAGGCTGTCATCGAGGTCGACCATCAAGTGATCGGTGACGGCAAACCGGGGCCGGTCACCCGGGCGCTGCAGACGGCGCTGTACGAGACCATGCGCGGCCGCGGGCGCCGCTCCCAGGAGTGGCTGGACTGGGTCTGGGGCTCTTTCGTCGGCATGTAAGGAGGCGTTTATGCAATCGGATTTCATCTGGATCGACGGGGAACTGGTTCCCTTTGGAGAAGCGACCGTACACGTGCTCTCCCCGACCCTGCACTACGGACCAAGTGTTTTCGAAGGCGCCCGCTGCTACAGCACGGTGCACGGTCCGGCCACCTTCCGGCTGCGTGAGCATATGGACCGCTTCCGCCACTCCTGCCGCATCATGGGATTCGAGCTGGAATACACGACGGAGGATCTGCTCGCAGCCGCCCAGGAGACCATCCTGGCAAACGGCTTCGAAGCCTGCTACATTCGCCCGTTGATGTACCTGGAGGGCCCGCTCGGGCTGAACCTGACCGCCTCCACCCCACACCTGTGCATCGCCACCTGGGAATGGGGCACCTTCCTGGGTGAAGAGGCCCTTGAGAAGGGCGTGCATGCCTGCGTCTCCTCGTTCACCCGCATGCACCCCAACGCCAGCATGACCAAGGCCAAGATCGGCGGGCAGTACGTCAATTCGATGCTGGCCAAGACCCTGGCAATCCAATCCGGCTTCGAGGAGGCTGTGCTGCTTGACCCGGAAGGCTATGTCGCCGAGTGCAGTGGGGAGAACCTGTTCCTGGTGCGCGCCGGCACCGTCGTCACTCCGCCCAA
>JBFKII010000036.1:0-20078 GCA_041632295.1 Anaerolineales bacterium
CAAGACCCGGGAACGTATTCACCGCACTGTTGCTGACGCGCGGTTACTAGCAACTCCGACTTCATGCAGGCGAGTTGCAGCCTGCAATTCGAACTGAGACCGGCTTTCAGGATTGGCTCCACCTCGCGGTCTTGCTACCTATTGTGCCGGCCATTGTAGCGTGTGTGTAGCCCTGGACATAAAGGCCATGCTGACTTGGCGTCATCCCCACCTTCCTCCGACTTTACGCCGGCAGTCCCGCATGACACATGTAACATACGGCAAGGGTTGCGCTCGTTACCGGACTTAACCGGACACCTCACGGCACGAGCTGACGACAGCCATGCAACACCTGTACAGGCTCCCCGAGGGGTCGGTCCACTTTCGCTTCCCTACCACCTGTATGTCAAACCCAGGTAAGGTTCTTCGCGTAGCCTCGAATTAAACCACACGCTCCGCTGCTTGTGCGGGTCCCCGTCAATTCCTTTGAGTTTTAATCTTGCGACCGTAGTCCCCAGGCGGCGGACTTAACGCGTTAGCTTCGGCACTGATGGTTTTTACGCCACCAACACCAAGTCCGCATCGTTTACAGCGTGGACTACCGGGGTTTCTAATCCCGTTTGCTACCCACGCTTTCGCGTCTTAGCGTCAGGAACGGCCCAGAAAGCCGCCTTCGCCACTGGTGTTCCTCCCGATATCTACGCATTTCACCACTACACCGGGAATTCCACTTTCCTCTACCGTCCTCAAGTCCGGCAGTATTGAACGACCTCTCCTAGTTGAGCCAGGAGCTTTCACATCCAACTTACCGAACCGCCTGCACGCGCTTTACGCCCAGTAAATCCGGATAACGTTTGCCTCCTACGTGTTACCGCGGCTGCTGGCACGTAGTTAGCCGAGACTTATTCCTGAGGTACCGTCCTTTCTCTTCCCTCAGAAAAGTGCTTTACGACCCGAAGGCCTTCATCGCACACGCGGCGTTGCTGGATCAGGCTTTCGCCCATTGTCCAATATTCCCTACTGCTGCCACCCGTAGGTGTATGGTCCGTGTTTCAGTACCATTGTGGGGGGCCACCCTCTCAGGCCCCCTACCCGTCGTCGCCTTGGTAAGCCGTTACCTTACCAACTAGCTGATGGGACGCAGGCCCCTCCCGAAGCGAATAAATCCTTTAGTCATCTGGCTTCTAATCCAAATGACCACATGGGGTATTAGCTCCAGTTTCCCGGAGTTATCCCCCACTTCGGGGCAGGTCACCAACGCGTTACTCACCCGTTCGCCACTAGGAAATCCCTTCCGTCCGTACGAATACAAACTTCAAGGCTCCTCGTTCGACTTGCATGTATTAGGCACGCCGCCAACGTTCATCCTGAGCCAGGATCAAACTCTCCGCAAAAAACACATTTTGCAATGTGTTACGTTTTTGGATTTACAAAGAACTGTTGGGGTTCAATTTTTTACCACTATTCAGTTGTCAATGTGCTGCGGTAAGCTGTTAAGTTTCCTTACCGACGACAGCATGTGCTGCCAATTAAGCGGGCTGAATTCTACCAATCAGGGTCCGGCCTGTCAAGGAAATTGAGACGAAAAACCGATGTCTTGCAAGCAGACATCGGCGCTGCCAGACCGAACAAGCAACATACTCCGGTCTCTGGCGAAACCCATCTTTGATTGTTATGGATCTGCCAGCCCTGGCAAGACCCTTGTTAAGTAGCCTACAGATTATAGGTGAAAAATCCCACGTGTCAAGATCTGGGGCCGAAATTGGGCCCGATTCGGCGCTGAGTCCCCCCCGGCCGGCCTAATTCATCACCTGCCGCCCGGAAAGAGCCCGCAGCAGGGTGTTCTGATCGGCATACTCCAGGTCCCCGCCGACCGGCAGCCCCCGGGCCAGGCGGGTGATCTCCAGACCGTCCAGCGGCGCCAATTGCTGCCGCAGGTACATGGCGGTCGCATCCCCCTCCATGCTGGGGTTGGTCGCCAGGATCACCTCCCCCACCCCTTCCGCCGCCACCCGGCTGAGCAGCTCGGCGATCTTCAGGTCCTCCGGCCCGACCCCCTCGATCGGCGAGAGCACGCCGTGCAGCACGTGGTACTGCCCGACATACCCGCCGGTGCGCTCCAGCGCCAGTACGTCCAGCGGCTCTTCTACCACGCAGATGGTGCCCCCATCGCGGCGCGGGTCGGCGCATATTTCGCACAACACCCGGCCGGCGGTGGTGATGTTGAAGCAGCGCTGGCAGAAAGCGACGCTCTCCTTTAGCGCCTGCAGCGCCTGCGCCAGCTCGACAGACAGATCCCCGCCCCCGCGCAGCAAATAAAAAGTCAGGCGTGAGGCGGTCTTCGGACCGATCCCGGGCAGCCGCGATAGCGCGTTGACCAGGTTCTGGATCGGCTCAGGAAGGACCATCGCAGCCTAGAAACCCAGCCCCAAACTGCCCAACCCGCTGGTCAGCGGGCCCAGGCGCTCCTCCGCCATCTGGCGGGAGGCTTCCAGCGCGCTGTTAAAGGCAGTCAGGATCATGTCCTGCAGGATCTCCACATCGCCGTCCTCGAGCACTTCCGGCGCGATCTCCACCGCCGTGCAGCGCTGGTCCCCGGTGACCGTCACCTTGACCACCCCGCCCCCGGCAGATCCGGTGATGGTCTCCTCCGCCAGCTGGTTCTGCGTCTCGAGCACCTGCTGCTGGATCTGCTGCAGCTGCTGCATCATCCCCATCGGGTTGCTACCCGCGCCTTTCGGCATCCTGGGGCGCTTGCGTTTCGCCATACTCGTACTCCTTTGGTTTCTCCAACGGCCGCGACCGGCCGCTTCACGCCGGCCGCCCAACCGCCTGCACTACTGGCTCTGTCCGGATCGCGGCTTGGAGAGGTCGCTGCTGTGCACGATCTTGCCCCCCAGCCGCATGGCGGCCGCCACCATCCCGTCGCTGTGGACCTCCTCCGGCATCTCCCCGACCTCCGAGGCGATCACACAGTTGATCTTTAACCGCCGCCCGAGTACTTTCTCCAACGCCTGCTCGGCGGCCTTCACGTGCGTCTCGCTCTCCATGATCGTCTTGACCGTCTCGCTGGCAAATCCCAGGTAGAGCTGCTCGCCTTTCAACTCCAGCACCGTGCACGAGTTGAGCAGCCCATCTGTGGAGGTGTTGATCCGCCGGGTTTCCTTGCGCACCGCCCGCCACTGGTCACGCACTTTCTGGATCTCGCTGGCCGCGCGCTCACCGGCCGCCCCCCCGCCTGTGGGCGCAGGCGCCTGAGCCGGCGGCGGTAACTCAGCCGGAGGCAGCCCCCCCTGGTTTTCCGCCACTCCCGGCTCCGGGGCGGCTTCAACCTGGCCTGAGACCGCTTCAACCAGCGCCAGCTCGAGCGGCAGGCCGGGCTGCCAGCTGGCATAGCCCTGCGTGCCGGCGTCGCTGAACAGGCGCACCAGCCGCAGCAGCTCCCCGGTCTCCAGGGCCTCGGCCTGCCCGGCCATGCGCTTGCGGGCTTCCTTGGATGCGTCCAGCTGGGAGGCGCTGCCCAGTCGGATCAGCAGCAGGGCGCGCAGGTAATCGACCAGCTGGCGGGCGAACTGGCGCGGGTCGGCGCCCGCATCCAGCGCTTCGTGTATTTTCTCCAGACCGGCGGCCGCATCTTGTGCCCGGATCGCGTCGACGATCGCCATCACCGCCTGGTTGGCGGCCGTCCCCAGCACCTCCTGCGCCAGCGCATGGGAGATCTTGCCCCCGGCTGAGGCCAGTTGATCGAGCATGGAGATGGCATCGCGCACCGACCCGGTGGACTGGCGGGCGATCAATGCCAGCGCCTCCGTTTCAACCTCCAGGCCCTCTTTCGAAACGATGTGCTCCAGGTGGCGCACGATCTCCGCGGAAGTCACCCGGCGGAACTCGTGGCGCTGGCAGCGCGAACTGACGGTGGCGGGGATGCGATAAGCCTCGGTGGTCGCCAGCACGAAAATCGCGTGCGGCGGGGGCTCCTCCAGGGTCTTCAGCAGGGCGTTGAAAGCCGCAGTCGAGAGCATATGGACTTCATCAACGATATAGACCTTAAAGCGCCCGGCGTTGGGGGAAAAATTGATCTTTTCGCGCAGGTCACGCACATCGTCGACGCTGGTGTTCGAGGCGGCGTCGATCTCGATCAGGTCCAGGAAGCGCCCCTCGTTGACCGACAGGCAGTGCGGGCAGCTGTCATCCGGCCGTGCTGCCCGGTCATCGTGCAGGCAGTTGACCGCCTTGGCCAGCAACCGCGCGGTAGTGGTCTTGCCGGTGCCGCGCGGCCCGGCGAACAGATAGGCATGCGCCACGCGGTCGGCCGCGACGGCATTTTTCAGCGTCGTGATGACGTGCTCCTGCCCGATCACTTCATCCCACTTCTGCGGGCGCCACGTGCGGTACAAAGCCTGGGTCATGAAAGAATTATCAAGGTGGAACGGGTTATTGTCAATAAGAGGGGGTCTGATCAGGGGATCTGGTAGGCCGCCACGATGTTGTCATCCGGATCGACCAGCGAGACCACCTCCCCCGGCGACCAGACAGGCTCCGCCAGACCCCAGTACAGCTCGACCACCGAGTTCGACCCGGAACGGGTGAAAACGGTGATGGCCCCGTCCTTGAACAGGGAGACCTGGGGGAAGACGAAGACATTGCCGTCCGAGTCCTGCAGGCGCCAGCCCTGCAGGGCAACGAGGCCCTCTCCGTTCTGGCGGATCACCACCCGCTCCACCTGCAGTTCCCCCGCGCCGATCACTGTCAGGATCTGCAGATCGGGGGCTCCGGCGGCCGGCGTTGCGCTCGGGATGGCTCCCAGGGTCGGCGCAGGAAGCGGGGTGCGGGTGGGCGGCCGGGTGGTCGGGCTGGGTGTGGGCAGCAGCGCGCCGGGCAAAGGAATCAGCAGCACGTCTCCCACATCGAGCGAATCCGGGTTTGCCAGGTCATTGAATGCCAGGATGTCATCGATGGAAACGTCGTATTGCAGGGCGATCCCGGACAGGGTCTCCCCGGCCGCCACGATATGTGTTTCGTAGGCAGGTTCAGATGTCCCGGAGGCGCCGGGGGCGGCGGTGCCGGCCGCGGTCGGGCTTGCCACGGCCGGGGCGATCTCGGTCTGGATCTGGAGCAGGGTGGCGATTTGCGGCTCCGGGCGCCAGCGTTCCCAGGCGTACAGTACCGTCAGAACCGTGCAGGCGGAGACCAGGACGTTGATGATCAGATAATAAAAAAGTCGTTTCCAGCGCATGCGGATGGATCATAGCACAAAGATGCCGGCATGCAGCCTGATCCGAAAACGGCCAACCGCATGGCGATTTCACTTGCGCTTACCCGTACCATTACGGTTAAAATGGGGGCATGCCGTACATCATTGACGGGCATAACCTGGTCCCCCACCTACCTGGGCTGGACCTATCCCATCCCGACGACGAGGCGGAACTGATCCGGACCGTCCGGGATTTTTGCGCCCGAAAAATGGTGCAGGCCGAGATTTATTTCGACCGCGCTCGGATCGGCGCCGCTGGCCGGCGTAAGTTTGGTCGCGTGACCGCTGTGTTTGTGCCCACAGGTAAGACCGCCGACGAAGCCATCATCCAGCGCCTGAAAGCGCGCCGGCGTGCGGCCCGCAGCGATATCGTGGTCAGTTCGGACCGCCGGGTTCAGACCGAGGCGCGAGCGCTGGGCGCAGCCGTCCTGGACTCGCCCGGCTTCGCCGCCCAGCTGGAATCTCCCGGCGCGGAGGCGCCACCCGAGAACGAGCCGCAGATGTCCGAAAAAGAGGTCGCGGAGTGGCTGTCGCTTTTTGGAGATGCGGGCGAGGGGGGAGCTGAGCCATGAACATGATGGACCACAGTAAAGAAAGCAAGCTCGAGAAATTGCTGGCGCTGGGCCGCAGCCTGGCCGAAAACCGCATGCTCGAGCCGATGCTGGAATATGCCATGCGGGTCACGCTGGAGCTTTTCCAGGCAGACGAGGGCTACCTGGCATTCGTGGAGCCGGACGGGACGTTGTACCCGGTCGTGCGCATGGACCTGGAAGGGCGCGACCTCCAGCCGCCAGAATACAGCACCGCAAAAGATTTCCTGGAACGGGCGGTCCGCGAGGGGGAACTCCAGATGACTCCCCAGGCGATCCGCGAACGGAGGCAAAACCCGGACGAAAGTCCGCCAGACAACGAGCAGGCGTCGGTGTTGTGCGTGCCGATCATTTCCCGGGGCCGGAAACTGGGGGCGATATACATAAGAAAACGCGCGGCCGGGCCGGCCTTTGACCCCGACGATCTGGTGGCGCTCAAATATTTCGCCGCCCAGGCGGCGATCGCCATCGAAAATTCCCGCTCCGGCGATGACCTGGACGTGCGCGTACGGCGGCGCACGGCCGAGCTCAACCAGAAAAACCTGCTGCTGGAAAAAGAGATCGCCGAACGCAAGAAAATGGAAGCGCGCCTGCAGCATCTCGCCATCACCGACCCGCTGACCGGTCTCTACAACCGGCGCCATTTTTTCGAACTTTCCCAGCGGGTCTTCAGCCGCATCCTGGGCCTCGACATCCCGCTTTCGGTCCTGATGATTGACGCCGATCACTTCAAATCGGTTAACGACCGTTTTGGCCACATGATCGGCGACCAGGTGCTGCAGGGGCTGGCCAAGCGATTGAGGGATAATTTGCGGCGGGGAGAAATCCTGGGCCGCTATGGGGGTGAAGAGTTTGCCGTGCTGCTCCCGGAGACCGTCCTGGAGGCTGCCGGCATGGTCGCAGAGCGCTTGCGCGAGGACGTCAGCCAGCGGCCGATCCCCTCCGATCGGGGCCCCATCCAGATCACAGTGACGATCGGCGCAGCCTGCGTTTCGGACAACGACGAGCGCATCGACCATCTGCTGGACAAAGCCGATAAAGCCCTGTACATGGCCAAGCAAGCCGGCCGCAACCAGGTTGCGGTCTGGAAGCAGCCCTGAGGCGGAGCCGCAGGTGGTCAGGCGGGGCAAACGGCCGGGGGACATCCTGCTGGACACCTTCCTTTTCTGGTGGCGCAACCGTGCCGGGCCGCTGTCCGCAGGCCTGACATACTACGCTCTCGCCTCCCTGGTACCCCTTTTCATTATCCTGGTCGGGATCGCCGGCGCCCTTTTCAGCCCGGCCCGCATTGACGCCGTGCTGGTGGGGCCGCTGGAGGAAACGATTGGCGCAGAGGCCGGCTCCCTGCTTCGGCAGGTGATCAGGCAGGCATACGAGCAGCGACCGCGCGGCGTGGCGACCGCCGCCAGCACGTTGCTGCTGTATTTCATGGCTTCCGGGCTGATGAAGCAGCTGCACCAGTCGCTCAATATTTATTGGGGCCGAGTGTTCACCCAGGGCCGGGAAGGGCGCGGCGGAGAGGGCCAGCCGATCTGGCGCCGGCTGCTGGGGGCTTTGTGGGGGGAGGTGCGAGTGCGGACGCGGGCGTTCCTGATCGTCTCAGGGGCCGGATTGCTGGTGGTTTTCTCTTTATCGGTCGCGGTCGGGCTGAACCTGCTGGCCCCGATTCTGGGACTGCCAGCGGGCGTCTCGCTGCTGAACTGGGGCGTGACGTACCTGGAGATCACCGTCCTGTTCGCCCTGACCTACCGTTATGTTCCGAAAGCGACCTTTCCCTGGCGAGCGATCTGGCCGGGGGCGCTGCTGGGCGCCGGGGTGTACGCCGTGCTGCAGTTCCTGCTGAGCGAGTATTTTCGCCTGACGAGCATGTTCTTTTTCTATGGCGCGGCCGGTTCCCTGGCGGTGCTGCTGTTCTGGCTGTATTACTCAATCCAGGCGCTCTTTTTCGGCGCCGCGCTGGTGATCGTGCTGTCGGAGTGAGTGAGCCTCTGGCTCGATCCCCCTTTGGTCATTGCGAGGCCTGAAAGGCAGTGGCAATCTGATCGAGCCTGCGGCAAGAAAAAAAGAAGCAACTCTCTCGAAGTTGCTTCTCTTACGCCATCATGGGCCCGGCAGGGTTCGAACCTGCGACCGAGCGGTTATGAGCCGCCTGCTCTGCCACTGAGCTACAGGCCCGTTCTTAACGTACAACGTACAATGTGCCGTGTACCGTGTGCAACGCTCGGAATGAAACGCGGTCAATCGCTGCACATTGCACCTGGCACCTGGTACGTGAGAGCGGGAGACGGGATTCGAACCCGCGAATGTCAGCTTGGAAGGCTGATGCCTTACCACTTGGCGACTCCCGCATGAAGCGCACAGGATTCTACCCGTAGGGCTGAAGGCGGTCAAGCAGGGCTCCTTCGCTTTTCATGGATCACGGATTCCTTATCAGCACACAAACCAAATTGGCCTGATTGTGCAAGTTGAGATATTGGGAGCAGCCTTGCGAAAAAAAATCCGGCATTCGTTTTCTGGAAAGGTATTGATACAATATCCTGGGAACCGAAAGTTCCAAAGTCCCAACTGCGATCAAGTACACAATCGAATACTATGAGCCCAGAAATCGCCCTTACGCTAGCTATTATTTTCGGTGCACTCATCCTGTTTGCCTTGGATCGGCTCCGGGTCGACGTCATCGCACTGCTGGTCCTGCTGGCCGTCGGCCTTACCGGCCTTGTCAGTGCGGAAGAAGTATTCCTCGGCTTTGCCAATCCGGCCGTCATCACTGTATGGGCAGTGTATATCGTATCCGGTGCCCTTTTCAAAACCGGGGTGGCCGACCTGATGGGGCAATTCCTCCTGAAATTAGCCGGCTCAAACGAAGCGCGACTGGTCGCAGTCATCATGATCGCGTGCGGTACGATGTCTGCTTTCATGAATAACGTCGGGGCCACCGCGATGCTTTTGCCCGCCGTGGTCGCCATTTCCCGGCAGACGAAAGTTCCAGTCTCCAAGCTGCTCATCCCACTTGCGTTTTCTTCATTAATGGGCGGCAACATGACACTGATCGGGACCCCGGCAAATATCCTGGCGAGCAACATCCTGATCGACAGCGGCCTCCCTTCGTTCACATTGTTTGAATTTTTCCCAACCGGAGTTGTCATCTTCATCGCCGGTATCGCCTACATGGTGCTGATCGGCCGGCACCTGATCCCGGTCCGGACACCTCCCAGCGATTTTTCTGCCAACCTCCAGCTGCGCGAATATATCAGCGAAGTACGCGTGCTCGCCGGAAGCCCCCTGGAAGGACAGACCTTGATCGAATCCCGGTTCGGCGCAGATTATGACCTGACCGTACTCGCCATCGACCGCGAAGGCGCATCCAGCATCGTTGTCCACCGGGATACGAAAATCCAGGCCAACGACTTATTGATCGTCAAAGGCTCCGTCAACAAACTTCTGGATGCACAGTCATCCCTGGGTTTCCAGGTCAAAGATGAACACCATGACCTGCCGACTGAACAAGACCTTGAGGGCACTGCCATCATTGAAGCCACCCTGGCGCCGCGCTCCCATATCGTCGGCCGGAACCTGCAGGAAGTCCGTTTCAGAGACCGGTATGGCTTCACCGCCCTGGCGATTTGGCGTTATGGCGACATCATCACACAACGGCTGCGCGACCTGCCGTTAAAATTCGGGGATGTCCTGCTTTTGCAGGGTCCCCGCCACCGGATGCCGGCCCTCCAGCAGGGTGATGATTTCCTCGTACTCGAACCGGTCGAGGTTGAACCAAACCGGCGCAAAAAGGCCTGGATTGCGACAAGCATCTTGCTGCTGACCCTCGGACTTGTGATCTTCGCCGGCTACCATATTGCGATTGCCATGGTAATCGGGTCGGTCTTGATGGTCTTGAGCGGCTGCCTGACCATGGATGAAGCATATGAAAGTATTGATTGGAAAACCGTTTTCCTGGTCGCAGGGATGCTGCCGCTGGGCACAGCCATGGAATCTACCGGCACGGCAAGATTCCTGGCGGACCTGACGACCGACCTGGTCGGCAATTTTGGGCCTTTGGCGATCCTGGCCGGGGTATACGTCCTGTCAGCTTTGATCACGCAACCCATGTCGAATGCTGCTGCGGTGGTCCTCATGGTTCCGATTGCGGTCGATATCGCTGTCGGTTTGGGCGCCAACCACCAACCGCTCGTTCTCGCTGCCGTAATCGGGGCCTCGACAAGTTTCTTAACCCCGGTAGGCCATAAAGCCAACGTCCTCGTTTTTGGCCCTGGGGGGTATCGATTTTTTGATTACACTCGCACAGGCGCACTCCTCACAGTTGCGCTGCTGATCGTGTCGATGATTTTTATTCCTATCTTCTGGCCTCTGTTTCCCTGATCACTGCTGACTTGAGTTGCGATTTACCCCGGTATGCACCGGTGCGCCTTTTTATCGGCGGGTACCGGCGATATAATTCAGGCATGAAAGTTTCCTGGCGGCTCACCATCGCCGCCCTCACACTGCTGCTGCTCTTGCTGCCAGCCCACCTGGGCGCCGCCCAGGAGGATTCCGGCGAAATCCTGGTGATCGACGCCAACGGCCCGGTCGCTCCGGCGATGGCCGAGTACATCCAGCGCGGCATCCGCACCGCCGAGAACCGCGAGGCCAGCCTGCTGATCATCCGCCTCGATACCCCCGGCGGTGCCCTCGACACGCTCAACCAGATCGTCCAGGACATGCGCGCCAGCAACGTGCCGATCGCCGTGTACGTGGCGCCGCGCGGAGCGATCGCCGGCAGCGCCGGGACGGTCATCACCCTGGCCGGGCATGTCTCCGCCATGGCGCCGGAGACCGTCATTGGGGCGGCTTCGCCTGTCGGGGGAGAGGGCGAAGATCTGGGCCAGACCCTGGAAGCCAAGCTCAAAGAAGCCCTGCGCGCCACCGTGCGCTCGCTGATGGAAGGCCGCCCGCCAGATGCCATCCGCCTGGCCGAGGACACGATCGAAAACGCGGTCGCCGTCACCGCCAGCGAGGCTTTCGAGATCGGCATGGTCGACCTGCTGGCCAACGACCTGCCAGACCTGCTGCGCCAGCTGGACGGCCGCGAGGTCGAGATGGCCGACGGCAGTACCCGCACCCTGGCCACTGCCTTCGCCACGGTCACCGAGATCTCCCCCTCGCTGATCGAACAGCTGCTGGCGGTCCTGACCAACCCCAACATCGTCTTTCTGCTGCTGTGGATCGGCGTGCAGGCCATTCTGATCGAGCTGGGCAGCCCGGGCGGCTGGGTGGCGGGTTTCATCGGCGCCGTCAGCCTGACCCTGGCCGGCTTCGGCCTTGGTTTCCTGGAGGCCAACTGGGTGGGGCTGATCTTCCTGGTGATCTCGTTCGTCCTGTTCGTTCTGGACATCAAGGCGCCCACCCACGGCGCCCTGACCACCGCGGGGGTAGCTTCCTTTATCGTCGGAGCTCTGGTGCTGTTCAATTCCCCTGGCACGCCGCAGTTCGCCCGGGTCAACGTGCCGCTGGTCGTCACCAGCGGGTTGATCATGGGCGCCGTCTTCCTCCTGATCCTGACCTACGCCATCCGCTCGCTGCGCGGCCCGATCCGGACCGGGAAGGAATCGGTCGTCGGCCGCACCGGCAGGGCCCGCAGCCCGATCGATCCGACCGGGACCGTGCAGCTGGCCGGGGAGCAGTGGAGCGCCCAGCTGGCCCCGGAAGCCCCGCCTATCCCGCGCGGCGCTCGAATCGAGGTGATCGATGCACACGGGATCCGCCTGACCGTGCGCCAGATCGAAAAAGAGGACGGCACTTAGGGGGCGGCAGGCGTCCTGGGATCGGGTAGAATTCCGGTATGGAGTCCAACCAATGACACGCCAACCGACTCGCGACCGCATCAAGGTCGACGATATCCAGAGCACGCCGCGACCGCGCCGGCGCCCTGATTGGATCCGTGTGCGCGCCCCGATGGGCGAGACCTACGAGCGGCTCCAAGAACTGATGCGCGCCAAGTCCCTGCACACGGTCTGCGAGGAGGCCATGTGCCCCAACATCGGCGACTGCTGGGGGCGCGGCACGGCCACTTTCCTGATGATGGGGGACGTCTGCACGCGCACCTGCGGCTTTTGCGACATCAAGCGCGGCGTCCCCTCCCTGCTGGACTGGGCCGAGCCCGAACGCATCGCCCAGGCCATCCGGTCGATGGACCTGCGCCACGCAGTCATCACCAGCGTCAACCGGGACGACCGCAAAGATGGCGGCGCCCCGATCTTCGCCATGGTGATCCGCCGCGTCCGCGAGCTGCAGCCCGGCTGCTCGATCGAGGTGCTGATCCCGGACTTCAAAGGCAGCCTCGAAGCCCTGCAGATCGTCATGGACGCCCGTCCCGAGATCCTCAACCACAACGTTGAGACCGTGCCGCGGCTGTTCAAAAAAGTCCAGCCGCAGGACAGCTACGATTGGACCCGCACCATCCTGGGCAATGCCAAAAACATGGACCCCGAAGTGCTGACCAAGTCCGGCATTATGCTCGGGCTGGGAGAGACCCTGGACGAGGTCAAAGCGGTGATGCAGGACCTGGCCGATTTGCAGGTCGATATCCTGACGATCGGGCAGTACCTGCAGCCGAGCCGCAAGCACCTGCCGATCGATCGCTATTACACGCCGGACGAGTTCCTGGCACTGAAAGAGTTCGGCCTGTCGATCGGGTTCCAATGGGTGGAAAGCGGACCACTGGTGCGCTCTTCCTACCATGCCGAAGAACAGGTGCGGGCCTTGAGCGTGGTGCACCGCAAGCTGTACGGCGAAACCACCCCCACCCCGGATTAGCCGGTTTTCCCATACGTTTCTGCCATGGCAGCCATCCCTGGTTTCGACAAGCCCTCCAAGAGTGTTTATCCCGAGCGAAGTCGAGGGCCCAGGGCAAGCGCAACCGGCAGGTTGCAATTTGACCAGCCCCTAACCCCCGGCCCAAATCGTCCGGCTCAAGATCGACGCGCTTGGGCCGGACATTTTTAGCAGGCCTTTCTGGACGGCTCCGCCCCGAGTCCGGTCGCCTGGTCAGTGGTACGGGTGTCGAATAGGAATCCGGCGCACCGAGACCAACAGGCCGCGCGAGATGCGCTCAAATACCGTTCTGAGGTGGGACGGATGCCCCACATTCACTCCGGCCTGAACACCACACGATGCTGAAACGATCGAAATACCAGACCAAGGTCGGTCTTTTCTTTTTCCACCGGGTGCTGAAACCGCTGGGAATCCTGGCCCCGATCGTCCGCCAGGCTACCGGCCTGAATACCCTCGCAGAGGGCATACAGCCCGGAGACGTCATCCTGGCTGGGTTCCCGAAGTCGGGGACCACCTGGATGCAAATCTTGCTGGCCGCGGTCATCTTCGACCTGGATATCCGCCGGGTCCCCCTCAACCTGATCCCCATGCTGGTGCCCGGTACGGGGCAGGGCTATTTTTACCGCAGCCGCGATCCGATGTATTTCAAGACCCACACTCTGCCGGGAAAAAATTTCCGGCGAGTGATCTACATGGTGCGCGACGGCCGGGATGTGATGGTCTCTTACCATCACCATCTACAGGTGGTGCTCGGCCGGGAAATCCCGATGATGGACGTCGTGCGGGGCCGCGCCCGGATCGAGCGCTTCAAATTCAATTGGCCCCGGCATGTGGAACGCTACCTGGAGAACCCGCACCAGGCGGAGATTTTATGGCTCCGTTACGAAGACCTGTTGGCGGACACCCTCGGGGAACTGCAGCGGGTGTGCGCATTCCTGCCGGAATCGTTTGAGGGCATTTCATTGGAAGACAAGATCGCCCAAACCTCACTGTCCGTGCTGAAAGAAAAGGAAATGCGGGAAGGTAACCTGATCCGCGGCTGGGAAAGCGAGCAGCCGTTCTTCCGCAGGGGGACCAGCGGGGGCTACCGCGAGGCGATGACCCCCGAGGTCCAGGCCGCATTCCTTGAAACCGCCGGGCCAACGCTCGAAAAACTGGGCTATCCACTCGAGGGATGAAAAAAGCCGGGCGCACGATCGGGGGCCTGATCCCCCGGCTGGTCCACCAGGGGGGCGGGCGGATCGCCTACCTGGCCGGCTGGCAGGCCGTGCGAGCGTACTCACACCTGCCATTCGTACCGCTGGCCCACCCCCAGGAATTCGATCTCGCCCGGCGCTTCAAGGCGGACCTGGCCGCCAGGGTTCCCGAACACCAGCCGGTCAGGCCCCGGCTTTTGGTGGCCCGCAATTTCTGGCACCAGCTGTGGTTTCCACGGGGAGCGCACTCTGGCCGCCTGCCTCCGGAACTGCTGCCCGAGTTGATCGAAACCGCAGGCCTGGAAAACCTGGACCAGGCCCTCGGCTACGGACGCGGTGTGATCCTGGTTGGCGCGCACCTATGCATGCAGCGGGTCATTGTGGATTGGCTGCACCACGCGCACGGCCTCCGTGCGCTGGCCCTTGCAGCGGTTGGCGGGGGAACCCAAACCGAGGCCACGCTGGCACGCTCAAGGGGCCTGCTGGCTGCCATGAAGCTGCTGGCCGGCGGAGGGGTGGTCCAGATCCTCCCGGACGGGTTCCAGGGTCAAGTTGGGGAGCTGGGTGAACTACTCGGCCGGCGCCGCCGGTTCATCCCCGGCTTCGCCACGCTGGCGGACATTTCGGGCGCCCCTATTTTGCCCGGCTGGTTGGGGATCGAAGCGGGTGGGAATCTCAAACTGCATTTTGACCTACCCTTCCCGGCGCCGCCTGCGAAGGGCGGCCAGAAGGCCATCCAAGCGCATTACCTCGAGCAATACATAAACTGGATTGAAAAGCTGCTGCTGCGTGCAGGCGGCCATTACCGGCTGCCGCATATCCAGCGTTTTTTGCGCGCCCCCCTGGCTGGCTGAAGCTCAGTCGAAAAAACCGCGGATCGTCTGCCACAGGCCGGCAATCCCACCCACGATCAGGGTGATCCCGAACCCAATCAGGTAAATGCTCGACACAGCGGGGATATACGCCTCGCCGTTGGAAAGCGCCACCAGCGGCGGGATCAGGGCATACACGAGCAGGAGGATCCCGCCGACGATAAAAACAACCCCAAAAAAGACCAGGACCGGGCTCTGGCGGGCGGCGATGGACTTGCGCTGTTCGTAGGCCACCTGGTACACCAGTTTTTGCGCCTCGCGGTAGTCCATCCCCGTCATCTCGCTGACATCAAAGACGATATCGCTACGCCGCCGGTGTTTGCTTATTTGTTTGACGATAAATTCTGCCAGCTCGTCCTCTTGATGTTCCATGTGAGGTATTTTACTTCAGGAAAAAAAGCGAGTATCACGCACAACGTACAAAGTGCAAAGATGTGCGACTCGCGAAGTGCAGCGCCTGCCATGGGTGAAACGATAGAAGACGAAAGGGCGCCCAGGACAACGCTAGCGATGCGAGGAGGCATCGATCGGAGCCCCGATCCTTGAGCGGAGCAGGCGCCAGCCTGCGCAGTCGATAGGCGGGGCAGAAAACTATGGGTGTTGTGCAACGGGCAAAGATTTGCCAAGTGCAGCACCTGCCATGGATGAAACGATGGAAGGCGAAAGGGCGCCCAGGACAACGCTGGCGATGCGAGGAGGCATCGATCGGAGCCCCGATCCTTGAGCGGAGCAGGCGCCAGCCTGCGCAGTCGAAAGGCGAGGCAGAAAACTATGGGTGTTGTGCAACGGGCAAAGATTTGCCAAGTGCAGCGCCTGCCATGGATGAAACGATGGAAGGCGAAAGGGCGCCCAGGACAACGCTGGCGATGTGAGGAGGCATCGATCGGAGCCCCGATCCTTGAGCGGAGCAGGCGCCAGCCTGCGCAGTCGAAAGGCGGGGTGGCCGAAAGGATCGGACTCATGCTTTGAAAGGAACGGGTGATGACCGCCCTTCGACTTCGCTCAGGACAAGACCTCCAACTGCGGCGAATTTATCACCTCAGTTCAAGATCGGTCTTTTGTTTTGATTGTGGCGGAAAAAACGTTTTGCGTTGCAGGTATGAGGAGTAATGGTGGGCAAGGTTCCGCAAGATTCGAAATGCCTCCCAGCCCCGTCATCTTAGGTACTTTGCACCTGGTACCTTGCACTTTGCACCCGGTACCTTGCACTTTGCACCTGGCACGTGTTTAGAACAAATTCAACACCGAATCCGCAGCCCACTTGAAAAGGGGCGCCGCAAAAATTGTCAGCAGCACCGTCCCGACCGCCGAGGCCAGCAGCGTGACCTGGGCCCAGCGCTCGTGGTGAACCTGCGGCTCACCATCCTGCATGTACATGATGATCACGACCCGCAGGTAGTAGTACGCGGAAATCAGCGAAGTCAGCACCCCGACTACAGCCAGGCCGACAAATCCGCCCTCCAGGGCCGTGCGGAACAAAAACAGCTTGCCGGCAAATCCGAGCGTGGGAGGCAGGCCGGTGAACGAGAGCATGAAGACCGTCATCGCCAGGGCCATCAAGGGATAACGCTCCCCCAGCCCGGCGTAATCGTCCAGATCGAGCCCGCGGCGCAGGCCGTCCGGGCCGTCCTCATCGCGCTCCAGGGAGATCACCACCGCCCAGGCCCCGAAACTGGTAATGGCAAAGGCGATCAGGTAAAAAAGCGCCGAAGCAACCGTGTCCCGGGCCACGTTTTCCTGCGCGAAGGGGACGAAGGCCATCATGATGTAGCCGGCATGGGAAATCGATGAGTAGGCCAGCAGGCGCTTGATATTGCGCTGGGAAATGGCCAGCACGTTGCCGACGATCATCGTCGCAACCGCGATGCCCCAGATCACAGCGGTCAGGTCGGCCGCCACCTCGTAGTGCCCGCCGAAAGCGGAGACAAACACTCGCAGTAGGGCGGCGAAGCCCCCGGCCTTGGCGCCCACGGCCATGAATGCGGTCACCGTGGAAGGCGCGCCCTGGTACACGTCGGGGGTCCACATGTGGAAGGGCACCGCACCGACCTTGAAACCCAACCCTACCAGCAGCAGGCCACCGCCGATCACGAACATCGTAGCGTTCATCCCGGTAGTGTTCCAGGCTTCCAGAATATCTTTCAGGCCGGTCGTCCCGGTGGCCCCGTACACCAGGCTGATCCCGTAAACCATGATGGCGGAAGAAAAGGCCCCCATCAGGAAATACTTCATGGCTGACTCTTCCGACTCGCGGCGCGGCCGGGCGGACCCCGCCAGGATGTACAGCGGGATGGAGAACAGTTCCAGCGCCAGAAACACCACGATCAGGTCGGCGGCGTAGGCCATCAGCATCATCCCGCTGACCGAGAACAGCAGCAAGGTGTAATACTCGCCCTCCGTGATCCCCAGACGCTTGAGGTAATCGAAGGACAGGGCGATGCCGACGATCCCGCTCGCCAGCACCACGGCGCTCAGGAAGCGGGCGAACCCGTCGTGCGAGATCATGCCGCTGAAGGCCAGCCCCTGGCCGCTGCCTTGCAGCAGGGTGATAGCGAGCGTCCCACCCAGGCCGAGAATGGCCAGCAGCGCGGTGGTGCCCTTGTTCTTCAGGAACAGGTCCACCAACAGGAGCACGCACGCCCAGCCGACCAGAAACACGATGGGGAGGATGGCGAGAAAATCGCTTGCGGTGAAGTTCAGATTCATGGCCTCTGTTGCCTTTGCCCGGCGCCGATCTGGACCCGGGCTACCAGATCCCGGCCACAGCGGCGGACTGGTAGACTGCCACCAGCTTGCCGACCGACGGCGCAATTAGCGCAAAAAACGGCTTGGGATACAGCCCGATCCAAAAAATCAGGATCAGGAGGGGGGCCAGGGTGACCACTTCGCGCCAGTTCAGGTCCTGCAACACTTTGTTCTCCTCTTTATCGACCGGACCAAGGAACATTTTCTGGAACATGTAGAGCATGTAGATCGCCGCCAGGATCACGCCCGCGGCTGCAAAACCGGTCAGCACCCCGGGGTGCAGGATCGAGGAACCGATCCGGGTGGCCAGCGATTCGGCGCCAAATGCGCCCAGCAGGATGGTGAACTCGCCGACGAAGCCGTTCAAACCTGGCAGCCCCATCGAGGAGAGCGCCACGATCAGGGTCAGCACGGCGTAGACCGGCATGACTTTCCATAGGCCGCCAAAGGCGTCCATCTCGCGCGTGTGCCGCCGCTCATAGATGATTCCGACCAGTAAAAAGAGCGCCCCCGTGCTCAGGCCGTGGTTGACCATCTGCAGAATGCCGCCCTGGATACCCTGCGGGTTTAGGGCGAAGATGCCGAGCATCACGAAGCCAAGGTGGCTGACCGAAGAATAGGCCACCAGCTTTTTGACGTCCCGCTGGGCGTATGAGACTGCCGCCCCGTACAGGATGCCGATCACCGCCAGCAGGCCCATGGTCGGCGCCAGCTGCATGGTGGCCTCCGGGAAGAGCGGCAGGTTGAAGCGCACAAAGCCGTAGGTGCCCATTTTCAGAAGCACGCCTGCCAGGATGACAGAACCAGCCGTCGGGGCTTCAACGTGGGCATCGGGGAGCCAGGAATGCAGCGGCCACATCGGCACCTTGATGGCGAACGCCGCTGCGAACGCCAGAAAGAGCCAGGTCTGGACCCCACCTGGGATGTCCAGGCCGATCAGTTCGGGCAGGTAGAACGTGCCGCCCTCGATCCCCAACCACAGGATCGCCAGCAGCATCAGGATTGAACCGGCCATGGTGTACAGGAAGAACTTGATGGCCGCGTAACGCCGGCGGGAGCCGCCCCAGATGCCGATCAGGAAATACATCGGCACCAGCGTGAACTCCCAGAAAATGTAGAAAAGGAACAGGTCCTGCGCCAGGAAAACCCCGACCATGCCCACTTCCAACAGCAGGAAAAAGATCATGAAATCTTTGACGCGCTCCTCGACCGCAGACCAGGTCGAGAGGATCGAGATCGGGGTCAGAAAAGTGGTCAGCAAGACCAGCAGGATGCTGAGCCCGTCAATTCCCAGCGAGTAGGTGATATTCCAGCCGGCGACCTGGATCCAATCCACGTGTACCACCCCCTGCAGATCAGGGTTCGAAGCGTTGAACTGCCCAAGGATGTCGAGGGAAATGGAAAAGGTCACCAGGCCCGTCGCCAGGGCGATCCAGCGGATCAGGTTTTTCCTGTCCTGCGGGATAAACAGCAGCACCAGCACCCCGACCAGGGGGAAGAAGGTGACGAGGGTCAGCAATGCAGGATTCATAGACTCCTACCTTTAGCGGAAAATAATAAAGCTCATGATCGCCACGACGCCCAGAAAGACCATCAGCGCGTAGTTGCGCACAAAGCCGGACTGCACGCGGCCAAGCCCGCGCGAGAGCCAGGCGATGCCGGCCGCCAGCCAGGTCGATACCCGGTCGACAAAGCCGAGGTCCACCGGCTCCGCCAGGGTGCGGGCCAGCGAGTTGAAGCCGCCCGCCAGGACGCTATCGTGGAACCAGTCGTGCCAGAAATCCCAGTCCACCCGGTCGGCCAGGAAGGCGGCCAGGCGGCGGTACGGCCCGATGATGAGTGTTTCGTACAGCTCGTCCACCCACCACTTAGCGTTCATGGCGGCAAAGACCGGGCCGAGAAGACGCCGCAGCGGGTCTTCCTGGCCTTCCTGAAGCGGACGCCGCCCGTACAGCAGCCAGGCCAGCAGGATGGCGGACAGGGCCGCCACGGTGGAGGTCAGCGCCACGGACAGGCTGAACTCCCCGACATGCGCCGCCTCGCCCATGGTGTATTCCAGCCAGTGCTGGAAGGCATGCAGCCAGGGCAGGTCGTGCATCGCTGCGGTGATCTCCGGGATGTTGAGCGCCCCGCCAAATACCGAAAGTGCAGCCAGCACCACCAGCGGGACGGTCATGGCGGGCGGGCTTTCTTTGGCGGCGGCAGCGGCGTGCGTGCGGCTCTTCCCGAAGAAGACCAGCCAGACCTGCCGGCCCATATAAAAAGCGGTGAAAAACGCGGCGATCGAGAGCAGGATATAGGCCAGTGGGAACTCGTGGGAAGCGTCGGCCAGGATCTCGTCTTTGGACCAGAACCCGGCGAAGGGGAAGATACCTGCCAGCGCCAGCGACCCGATCAAGTAAACCCAAAACGTCAGCGGCATCTGCCGCCGCAGGCCGCCCATGTTGCGCATGTCCTGAGGGTCGAAAGGCAGGCCGTGCTCGCCATGCGAATCATGGCCAGATTCATGGTGCGCTTCGTGGGCGTCATCGCCGTGGTGAGCGTGCCCATCGCCGGTGGTGTCGAGCGGATGGTGGCCGCGCTCGACCCCCAGGATGACGGAGCCGGAACCGAG
>JBFKII010000037.1:0-19861 GCA_041632295.1 Anaerolineales bacterium
ATGCCGGAACCCAAGATCTCCAGCCAGCCGGTGTTCTTGCAGATGCTGCAGCCCTCGCCGCCGCATACGAAACACTCGATGTCCATTTCCGCGCTGGGCTCGGTGAAGGGGAAATGCGAGGCGCGGAAGCGTGTGCGCACCGACTGACCATACATGCGCCGGGCGAAATCGGTCAGCGTGCCCTTCAGATCCCCCATGGTGATGCTGCGGCCGACGGCCAGCCCCTCCACCTGAGTGAATTGGACGTTCGAGCGGGTGTTGATCTGCTCGAAGCGGTAGCACATCCCCGGCAGGATGATCCGCACCGGGGGCGGATTCTCGGGGAGCGGCCCGCTGCCTTCATACCCGGAATACTCGCGCATCGAACGGATCTGCCCGGGGGAAGTGTGTGTGCGCAGGATGATGGGGTTGTCCCCGCGCGCCTCGGAGGTCTCGATGTAAAACGAATCCTGCATCTCGCGCGCCGGATGGTGCGGCGGGAAGTTGAGCAGCTGGAAATTGTATTCGTCGGTTTCCACATCGCGCGAACGGTACACCTGGAAGCCCATTTCGGCAAAAATGCTGTAAATATGCCGCATGGTCTGGGTGATGGGATGCAGGCGCCCGATCGCCAGCGGCCTCCCCGGCAGGGTGATATCCAGGCGCTCACCGCGCAGAGATGCATCCAGCGCTCGCTCGCGCTGCGATTGGAGCCTGGCGTTGTAGGCGGCTTCCAGGGCGTTCTTGACCTGGTTGGCGGTGCGGCCGACGACGGGGCGCTCTTCCTGCGAGAGGGCAGCCATCGACTGGAAAACCTGCATGATAGGGGACTTGCGGCCCAGATAGCGGACCCGCCAGTCTTCCAGCTCCTGGGAGCCGCCGGCTTTTTCCAGCGTCGACAACGCATCGTTCTTGATGGATTCGAGTTTTTCGAGCATGCTGCACACCTCAAATAAAAACTCCCGTCCCATTGCAAGGGACGGGAGCCATTGATTCCCGCGGTACCACCCTTGTTGGCCGGTTTCCCGGCCCACTTAACCGACAGCCTGTGGCGATCGGGTCCCGCGGATAACGCCGGGGCGGCGGTCCAGACTACTGCAGGTTCACCTGGACGGCTCCGGAGGGAACTTCAGACAGTTTCGATCTGGCGGGGGTTCCAGTCCAGGCCCACCGCCTCCCTGGTGATGTCCGCTGTCCTACTTTCCTCTTTCTCAGCCTTTGTTTGGTGGTGTTGAGAATGTTAAGGTCAGCCGTATTATCTATCAAACATTCGATGTGTCAAGGTTAGAGGCCCGGGAGGCCGGCATAAACACGGGTGCCGGGGTTCGTGGAGAAAACGGACCGGTCAGGTTTTTTGATTTCCGTTGACCAACAGCATACCCAGGAAGGCGTTCACCACGACCGGGTCGAAATGCAGCTCGGATTGCTGGCGGAGGTATGCCAGAATCTTGTCTTTCGGCCACGGTTCCGGTCGGTAGGGGCGCTTGGAATTGAGGGCATCCCAGACGTCCACGACCGCGAAGATACGGGCCGCCAGTGGGATTTCTTTCCCCGCCAGTCCGTTGGGATAGCCGCTGCCGTCCCATTTCTCATGGTGGAAGCAGGGGATGTCCAGCGCGGGCTTGAGGTACTGGATCGGGGAGAGCATCTCGTGGGCGAAGATGGGGTGCATTTTCATCAACTCCCATTCCCGCTCATCCAGAGGTCCCTCCTTTAACAGGATGTGGTCGGGAATACCGAGTTTGCCGATGTCATGCAGCAGCGCCCCGCGGCGGATGTGCTTCAGCTGAGCCCAGTCCACCCCCATTTTGTTGGCCAGCTTGACGGTCATGCGGGTCACACGCTCGGTGTGCTCGCGGGTTTCGTCATCGCGCAGTTCGAGCGCGTGGGCCCAGCCCTGCAGGGTTTCGTCATAAGCTTCCCGCAGCTTGCTGTTCAGGTTGTGAAGGTTTTTACGCAGCTGCTTTTCCCGGAGCGCATTGGTGACGGCCAGTCCGAGCCGGGATAAGCGGTCCTTGTAGAGATAATCCACCGCCCCCTGCTGGACGATCTGCAGGGCCTGCCGGTCGTGGTTCGCGCCGGAAACCACAATCAGCGGAATATCCAGGTTGAACTCCCGGATGATCCGCAATACGTTGGGCGCGCTGAACTGCGGCAGCACGTAATCCGAAATCACGACTTCTATCGACGAATTACGCGAAACCAGGGTGCTTCGAAACTCGCTCTCGTCTTTGACAAGAAAGGCATCGGTCTGAAAGCCAGCGGTTCGAAGTGCACACAGGATCAACTCCGCGTCAGCAGGATCGTCCTCAACGATGATCGCCTGCAGGTTCGATAATTGCATTCAGTTTAAAAGGCTGTGGATGTCTACCCCTAAACATCCACAGCAAAAATAAAGATAGGCCGGTTAATTTCGAAGGGCTTTGTAGGCCGAAGGATTTTCCTGAGTGTACATCCAGTTTGTAATTTGATGAATAAACTGGTCCATATCCTCAGCTTCGATGGATAATAGGGCCTTTTTTTCGAGCGGGGTCAACTCGTATTCCGAAATCCGTTCCTGGCGTTTGCCGTTTAAGATGTCTTTCGAGAACTGTGCGTCCAGCAAGGCGCGCGTTAGGATGGCATTGAGCATGAAGTAGGTCATGGATCTACCCCATTATTTGAACCCACCGCCGCAGCTGGTGCTTCCGGTGCTGCCCATGTCACAGGCCAGTGAAATTTCCGGCAGCGCAAAACTGGCGATCAACAGCAGCGCCAGGATCAGCAGTTTGAAGTAGGTTGGATGGAAAAGCTTGTAAACCGAAACCTTGAAAGTAGAAGGGATTTTACTCATCGTCCAACTCCTTTTTTCTTGAGCGCTATCGCACACGCTAAAGGCGCCACCTGGCGTCGGTCACTGATTTGCAGGCCACATTCTGCTGGCACCTGACATGCATCTTAGGGTGCGGCTATAAACGCGGCTATAAACAGAAAAATCAGTGCCTTGAAAAAAGGACTTCGAAAGATGAGAACAAGAAAATAATGGACCCCTGAAGAATTCCGACCCTTTTACCCGCTTTCGTCCGGCTTGTCAACGGAAGAGCCTTTTGTTACTCCGTATAACACGATTCCCAACAAACCGTTGTGGTATGTCCGCATTTTTCTTTCAAAGTCCCCCAAAATGTGAAAAGATCTGGCTCATGCGGCGAAAAAGGTTTGATATCAACCTTTCGATCCCAGTCTCTTTTCTTGAATGGAAACAGATACTTCGCTTGCCTGCAGGGATCGTAGGGTTCACAGGCTTCCGGCGGAAGGTTGTTTTGAGTTTTCGCTCAGCTAGCCTTGGAAATGCTTAGAAAGTACGCTTCCAGCTCGGAAGCCGGCACCAAACCTTCGTTTTTCAGATAATCCACGTGCGATCGGAAGTGGTTGACTGCGGCGTTCGTGGCGCCCTTTTTGTCGTACGCGCGCATGATAGCCAGGTGGATGTCATCCCGGAAATTGTCTTTTTCGACCAGCCGGATATACGCCGTGATCGCCCGGTCGTAATCGCCCAGCTCATAAGCCAGGTTGCCCAGTTTTTCCAGGGCATCCATGTATTTGCGCGCCAGCACATAACGGCGTTCGGTGGCCCAGTCCATGTACACATCATCCAGGAAATCTCCGCGGTACAGGTCCGCAGCCTGGTTGAGCAGGTCGATCTGCCGGTTCTTGGAAAGGCCCGGCTGCCTGGCCTGCGCCAGCAGGCGTTCGAACTCTTCCACGTCATACCACAAATTGATCTCGGCGGAAATTTCGTAGCGATCTTCTTGATGAGCGATGGCGGCGGAATTGCCCAGGGCGTTCCGGGCCCGCCAGAGCGTCGACTGCAGGTTGCTGGTGGCCCGGGAGGGGCTCATTTCCGGCCAGAATGCCAGCTTGATATCCTCGCGGCGTGCCCCTTTTGAATCGAGCAGGTAAAAGACCAGGGCCTTCGCCATGGCCGCCCGCCACTCGGACCTGGAGAGCGGCTCGCCGTTCCTGCGCACGGCCCCCTCTCCGAACGCCCGCACCTCCAGCCGGAAATCCGCAGGCAGAGCTTCTTCCGGTTCTGGCCGTGCAAACTGCTTGATGCCCGCCCGGTACTCCTCCACCCGTTTCCACAAACTGCTTAGTTGGCCGAAATCCGGCCGCTTTTTTCGGGCGACCTTCAGGAACCGTTTCGCCCGGGTCCCCTCGCTGACCAGGAAGTGATCATAGCCGATCTGCGCAGCCAGGCTCAATGACCGCTCCAGGCTCGCCAGCGCAGCCTCATGGTCACCATTCAGATACTCCACCTGCCCGCGAAGAAAGGCTGCCCACGATCCCAGCTGGGAGGGCAGGCCATAACCTTCATACAGCGTATCTGCCCGGACGAGATTTTTCGCCGCCAGGTCCAACTGCCCCATGCTCAGGAAGATCGCTCCCTGCTTGGCCAGGAAATCGGGAGAATCCTTATCCTCATTGCGCAGGCGGGCAGCCTCGTGAAGATGAATGATGGCCTCATCGTAGTTCCCCCGCACCCGCTCAAGCGCCATCAGGGAAAGGTAGGTCCCCGAAATATCCAGCCTGCCCCTCAGCCTCGGGTCGGACTCCACCCAGCGCAAAACCCGGTTGAGGTAATCCTGGGCGAGATCCCACTCCGATTGGTCCCGCAAAAAATCCGCCCAGCTGTTGTACAGGTGGACGACCGCCTGCGAGCGTTCGGTTTTTTCGGACAGCTGGATCGCTTCGGCCAGCGCGTGGTAGGCATCCTGGAGCCGGCCCACCTGGTGGTACAGAAAGCCGAGGTTATTGAGCGCCAGGATCATGCCCTGGTTGTTGTGGAAATATTTTTTTCGAACCTCCAGCAGGTCCTTGATGTAGCGCAGGCTCTCAAACAATCTGCCCTGCCTGTAATACTCGTATCCGACCGCCGTCAGGCAGGCCACCAGGTCGTGTGCGATCTGGGTGCGTATGGGGCTGTCCTGGTAGCGCTCCAGATAGCCTTCCAGTACCCGGATCACGGATTTCAATTTTTCAAGGCCGGCCTCCGCCTTGCCCTGGTGCATCAGGCCCAGCCCCTCCAGGCGCTCAAACTGCTGGCGGCGAGGCGGGTAAACCTCTTCTCCATCCAGCGCGGCCAGGATGTCTTCTGCCTCCCGGATCAGCGCGAACATGTCTTCATAGCGCTGGGTGCGCAGGTACAGGATCCCCCGGGCGGAGAGCGTGTTCAAAAGCTGGTCGTGGGCATGTTCCTGCCGGAAAATGGCCTCGGCGATGTCCAGGTGGGCCGAGCCCTCGTCAAAAGCCCCTTTATCGATCAGCGATTTGGCCCGGTTGAGCACCAGCTGGGGCGCTTTATGGCGCAGATCGGGCTCCAGCGAAAGGATCCGCAGCCAGTTGTCCAGGCGCTGGTCCTGCCCGAAGACGTAAACCTGCTTGGCGAACTGGTCGATCAGCGGCGCGGCCGCCTGCCGGTCCCCTGCCAGCAGGTAGTGCTCGATGGCGGGCTCGAGGTCTCCGGCCGACTCGAACCATTGGCCGGCCTTGATATGCAATGCGGCCTTGCGATCGGGGAAATGATCCTGCAGCCGCTTGTTGAGGAATTCCGCAAAAAGCTGGTGAAAGCGGTAGCGGTTCCCATCGCCCTCTTCGATTCGGGTGATAAACAGATTGCGCTGTTCGAGTTCGTGGATCAGCGTGCGCACGTCTTTTGCGTCGCTCAGGTGCGCCCCAATCGGGGCGTCGAACGTGTCCACCAGGCTCACGGACAGCATGAAATCCTGCAGCGGCGCCGACTCGCGCCCGAAAACATCGTCCGCCAAAAAAGAATACACGTGCTCGCTGGCGCCTTCGAACTCCGGCAGCCGACCGCCATCGGCGCTGCGCAGCGCCAGCAAAATGGCGACGATCCAGCCGTCCGAGCGCCGGGCGAAGGCCTCGGCCTCGTCATCGCTCAACTTGAAACGGTAGGCTTTGCGCACCAGCTCTTGCAGCTCGGCGGCGCGGAAACGCAGGTCCTCGACGTTCAGCAGGTGGATCTCGTCCCGGACGTAGAGCTTGGCGGTGGGGATGCCGAAGGCGGTGCGCGAGGCGGCCAGGACTCGCACCTGCTCCGGCAGGTTTTCCAGGACGGCCTCGAAAAAGGCCGTCACTTCCGTGTTCTCACCGACCGTGTGATAGTCATCCAGGAACAGGAGGCTGTAATCGTCCACGCCTTCGATCGCCGCGTTGACGAAATCCGCCGCCAGGCTGATCGAGTCCAGGCGGCCCTGGGTGCTGTGAAGAACCTCTTCGACTTGCCGGCCGAAAGCCGGGAACTGCTGCCTGAAGCTGGCCAGCAGGTAGCTGGCAAACAGGCGCAGGTCCGAATCCAGGCGGGTGATGTGGTACCAGCAGATGCGGGCGTCCACATCGCGGGCAAAATCGACCAGGAGCGAGCTTTTGCCATAGCCGGCCGAGGCGGAGATGAAGGTCAGCTTTTTGTGGAGGTTGTCGTAAAGCTGGTCAACCAGGCGTGCGCGCCTGATTAACCCTTTTTGTTTTTTGGGCACCAATACTCTGGAGAGATTAATCCGCGCACGCATAAAGCATCAAGGTTGTATGCCACAACTAAACACATACATTTTACCCCGCCCGTTCGCCGATTCAGGAGCCTTATTCGTATTGGAACCGTTTTAATACCCGCACAGGCGGAAATTAACGGATGATTAAATAGGAATTAAGAGGGATAAACCGCAAAAACGAGAGAAGTTGGCATTTCAGGACTTGAATTTTACAACCGTAACGCCGTCGCCCCCTTCCCCATCGCGGCCCTGCTCGAAGGACTGGACATGGCCGTTCGCCCGGGCGGCCTTGCGAACTGCGTCCCGCAGCCTGCCGGTGCCCTTGCCGTGGATCACGCGCACCCAGGGCATCTGCGCCAGATAAGCGCTGTCCAGATAATCCTCCAGCCTTTCGACGGCCTCCTCGACCCGCATGCCGCGCAGGTCCAGCTCCATCCCAGGGGAGGCGTGGCGGACGAACTCCTGCGCCGCAGCGGCCGGCGGGCGGGCGCCGGGCACTTCGCCGGCTTCCCCGCCGGATGGGTTGACCCGTTCGAGCTCGCTCAGCCGGGTGCGCACGCGCATCACGCCAATCTGCACTTCCGCCTCTTCCTCCCCGATCGTGCTGACCACCCCTTGGGTCCCCAGGCTTCGGAGCCGCACCCGGTCCCCCAGCCGGATCGGCAGTTGCTCCCGGACTTGTGCGGCGGGCTGGGGTTCCCGCTCAATCGGCACGGCGACTTCGTCTTCCAGTTCGTACACCCGCGCTTCGACCTGCTCGATCACCTCCAACGGCTGGCGGGCCCGTGCAAGCTGGCCCCGCAGCTGGCGCATCTCCTCATCCAGCGCCCCCAGGCGGTCTTCCGCCTCGCGGCGAGCCGACTCCAGGATGTCGCGGCGCTCGTCCTCAATGGCGTCCAGCCGGGCCGCCAGCTCCTGGCGCAAACGCAGCACCTCGGCGCGTGCGTTTTCCACTTCCTGCCGCATGTCGCGGATCAGATCGCGCTGCTGGTGGATCTCGGCCAGCAGATCGCCCGCCTGAAGTTCTTCGGTCGAGATCCCCTCGCGGGCCCCCCGGATGATGTCCTCCGAAAGGCCCAGCCGGCGGGCGATGGTCAGGGCGTTAGAAGCCCCGGGCAGCCCGATCACCAGGTGATAGGTCGGCCGCAGGGTCTCGACATCGAATTCGACGCTGGCGTTGACCACCCCCGGGCGGGCCAGCGCGTAGCTCTTCAGCTCCGGGTAATGGGTGGCAACGAGCGTGGTGATCCCGCGCTCGAGCAGATGGGTGAGGATCGCCATGGCCAGCGCAGCGCCTTCCTGCGGGTCGGTGCCGGAGCCCAGTTCATCCAGGATGACAAGCGAACGCGGGCCGGCTTCCTCCAGAATGCGGATAATGTTGGTGATATGGCCGGAGAATGTGGAGAGCGATTGCTCGATGGACTGCTCGTCCCCGATATCGGCGTACACATTTTCAAAACAGGTGATCTCCGAGCCGCTTTCGGCCGGAATGTGCAGCCCTGACTGCGCCATCAGGGCCAGCAGCCCGACGGTTTTCAGGCTGACGGTCTTGCCGCCGGTGTTCGGGCCGGTGATGATGATGCTGTACGTGGTCGGGTCGAGCACCACGTCGATCGGCACCACCTCTGCAGGGTTCAACAGCGGGTGGCGGGCGGCGAGCAGGCGGATTGTGCTGCCCGGATGGGGGTCCTGGCGCCTGGCAGGGAAGGCTGCCAACCGGGGCTCGGCGGCGCCCATGTCCTCGGCCAGCTTTGCGCGCCCGAACACCAGGTCCAGGTCGGCGACCGATTCGACCATCCAGTGCAGCGCTTCGGACTGCGCCCCGATCAGGCCGGACAGTTCCGCCAGGATCCGGCGCACCTCGTCACGCTCATCAAGCTGGAGCTGGCGGTATTCGTTGTTCTGCTCCACCACCCCCAGCGGCTCAACGAATAGCGTGGCGCCGGAGGCCGACTGGTCGTGCACCACCGCCTTGACCTTCCCCTTGAAATCGGCCCGCAGCGGCAGGACATAGCGCCCATCGCGCAGGGTCACCAGGTTGTCCTGCAGGTAGGGCGACACCTTGGGGTCGTTGAGCATGCGCTGCATGCGGTTGAGCAGCCTGTCGTGTACCACGCGCAGATCCCGCCGGATCTGGGACAGGCGCGTGGAAGCGCTGTCGAAGATCTCGCCGCGATCGGTCACCACTTTGCTGATGGCATCCACCAGCCCGGGCGGCACAGGGATCCGCTCGACGATCTCCGTCAGGTAAGGGAAAGTGCCCTCCATCCTTTCGAAAGCCCGGCGCAGCTCGCGGGCGGCGATCAAAGTGGATTTGATATCCAACAGCGTGCCCGGATCGAGCACCACCCCGCGCCCGGCAGCCTCGGCGTGTTCGCGGATGTCCCGCGCCCCGCCGATCGAGGTGGACGGCCGCTGGTCGAGCAGCCGGCGGGCCTCGGTGGTCTCTGCCAGCAGGCGGCGAGCGACATCCAGACTGCCGCTCGGGCGCCATGCGCGCGCCAGGGCTTTGGAGGCGCTGAAGGCGCAGCGCCCCGAAAGCCTTTCGAGCACCTTGTCATATTCAAGCGTATGGATCGATTTCGAGTCCATGGCGAACATTGGCGGCGATGGTGGTATCATTCCAGCGCGGGGAGGGAGTTTACCATAATAATTTAATTCTCCGAAAGGCGAGCGGTTTCAAGACAACTTTCAAGGAGACACAAACATGCAGCCTTCCATCAGCCGGACCCGGGCCTACTGGCTTTTTGCCGTCAGCGGGCTTGTTTTCACGCTGGTCATTCTGGGGGGGTTGGTGCGGCTGACCCGCTCAGGCCTGTCAATCGTGGAGTGGGACGTGATCACCGGCGTCATCCCGCCGATCGGCGAGGCGGCCTGGCAGGAAGCGTTTGCCAAGTACCAGGGGTCCCCCGAATTCCAAAAAATCAACCAGAACATGACCCTGGATGAGTACCGCTTCATCTACTACATGGAGTATTTCCACCGGCTGCTGGGGCGGGTGGCCGGGCTGGCCTTTGTCTTGCCGCTTTTCTATTTCCTGGCGCGCGGGCAGATCCGTCTGCGGCAGTCGCTTCCGTACCTGCTGATCGGCATCGGCTTTGCATTTCAGGGCTGGCTGGGGTGGTACATGGTGGCCAGCGGGCTGGTCGACATCCCGGCCGTCAGCCATTACCGCCTGACCGCCCACCTGCTGGCGGCGCTCGCCCTGCTATCCCTGACTTTCTGGGTCGGGCTGGACAACCTGCGCGGCCCGGCAAGGCTGGGGACCGCCCGCAGCCAGCCCCGCATTTTCGGACTGCTGGTGGCCATCGGCATCACCTACCTGGTGCAGGTCAGCTGGGGCGGATTTGTAGCCGGCCTGAAAGCCGGTTTCATCTCCAACACCTGGCCGCTGATGGGCGGGCGCTTGGTCCCGCCGGGCATGTTCCAGCGCTTTGAGCCCTGGTTCCTCAACCTGGTCTCCGAGCACATGACCGTGCATTTCATCCACCGCTGGTTTGCCTTCGTGGTCCTGGCGCTGGTCATCTGGCTCCTGCGGGTGCTCCAGAGGCAAGGGGCGGGCAGGCAGTGGAAAGCCGGCGCCTACTGGCTGCTCGGCCTGGTCCTGCTTCAGATCACCCTGGGGATCAGCGTCGTCCTCTTCTCGGTGCCTATCAGCCTGGCCTCGCTCCACCAGACGGTCGGGATCGGTATCTTTTTGGCGCTGCTGTACCTGGGCCACAACCTGATGCTGCCATCCCCGACCGGCCGGAAAAAACAGGCCAAGGCTTTTGTAAAAAAACCGCTGCCCGCCAGCTGAAGCCGGCGAGGACAAAGCGGGACGGACGATGAATCAGTTAATCGGCATCACCAAAACCAGGCTGAACCTGCGCTCGGGGCCCGGCATGGAATACGATGTGCTCAGCGTGCTGGAGACCGGTGCGATGATCGTCGTGCTCCACGATATGGGCGCCTGGCTCAACGTCCAGGCTGCCGGTACCACCGGGTATGTCCAGGAGGAGTTCGTCGCCCTGTCCGGGCATGACGCCCACACGCAGCCCTGGCGCCAGACCTCGGCGGTGACTTCCGGCAACCCGGGTGTGGTCACGACCTATCTCAACCTGCGCCGCGGTCCGGGCATCGACTACGAGGTGATCCGCACCCTGGAAGAAGGCGCGATCCTGGACGTCCTGGAGGACATGGGTGAATGGCTGAACGTGCATTTCGAGGGGGTGGTCGGCTTCGTCATGGATAAATACATCGATTGGGAAGCGCCCGCGATCACCGCCGAACCCGACGATCCGGACCCCGAGGCGGATGGGGACCCGCTCCCGCAGGATGAGCAGCCGGCCGGCCAGACTGAAGATGGAGAAGACCAACCTGCACAGGCACCAGAAGAAGTCGAGGAGCCGGTTGCGCCTGCGGATGGCGACCCGACCCCGGCCGTCGAAGAAGAGCCCGAGGTAGAGCAAACCGCCCCGACCAGGTTTACCAAACCCAGCCTGACGCTTTTCGGACTGCACACCTTCGGGACGCTGAACGATCCGGGGCGTTTATTCGCCGGGCCGGGCCGGGATTATCCTGTGCTGCTCGAAGTCCCCGCCGGCCAGCCCTTCCTGGTCCTGGAGGACGCCGGGGCATGGCTCAACATCCTTGCCAGCGACACGCACGGGTACATCCCCCAGGAGGGTGTGGACCTGGCGGTCAAACCGTTCGGCCGCATCACCGAAGCCCAGAATTTACGGGGCGGTCCGGGGGAGGAATACGAAACCACGCTGCCCCTGCTCTCAGGCGAGGCGGTTGAAATCCTGGAAGACATGGGGGGCTGGCTGGAGATCTCGGTCGATGGCCAACGCGGTTTTGTCCCTGCAAACGCCATCGAGCGCCCGCAGGCGGACCTGATCGGGCCTGCCGCCGAAGGCCCCGCCACCCAGGCAGAAGCCGATATCAGCGAATTTCTGCCAACCACACTGACCGGCCCCACCCTGGCCCCGGGGGAGGCCGTGGTCGTGGATCCGCAGGCCCCCCTGGAAACCCGCCTGATCGCCGAAACCTGGAACCGCTTCGGCGGACTGGTGGCGGATATCGCCGAAATCCTGGCGCTCGATCCCGCCGTGGCGCTCTCCGTGCTTGCGGTCGAGGCCGGCGGACGCTGCTTCGGCCCGGACGGGCGCATGATGATCCGCTTCGAAAACCACGTTTTCTGGCATTTCTGGGGACGGCATCACCAGGAGACTTTCGACCGCCATTTTCAGTTCGACCCCGAGTTTCCCTGGCGAGGGCACCGCTTTCATGCCGGCGGGCAGACCGGATGGGGGCAGGTCCACGGCAGCGGTCAGGGCGCCGAATGGCAGGCCTACGAACTGGCTGCTGCCCTGGACCGCACCTCCGCCCGCCTGTCCGCCAGCCTGGGCGCGCCCCAGATTATGGGGTTTAATTTCGAGGCCCTGGGATACGAATCGGTGGACGAGATGTGGGCCACCTTCGCCGCTGGCGAAAAACAGCAAGTCGAAGGCTTTTTCCGCTTTTTATCCGATGAGCACATCGAGGCGCTGCGCCAGATGGATTTTGCCGGCTTCGCCCGCCTGTACAACGGCGAAGGTCTGGCAGAAAAATACGGCCAGCGCATCCACGAAGGAGTCGAACGTTTCCACATGCTGACCGGCCTGGAATGACGGCCTGGCGGTGCCGGTAGAGTGCGATGGCGCACCCCGGCCTCCAGGCGACCGGCCGCGCCGCTGCGACTCCACCCAGCGGAAGCCTGAATGGATGAACGAATACATTTCCGTTTTATAAACATCATTTTTTTAGTGGGGGCTGCCCGGACGGCCAGACAGTCGCCCGGCTGCCCCGCCCGCAACCGGAGGCGTTAATCGTGTCCCAAAAAACCATCAAAATCACCATCCTGTTTGTCTCTCTCCTGCTGCTGCTTAGCGTGGGCGTGGTCTTAGCCGACCACACCCCGCCGCCGGCCAGCGTTGCGATCCCCGGAAGCCTGCAGAGCGAGCTGGGCTGCCCCGGAGATTGGGACCCGGCCTGCCCGGCGACGGAACTGGTTTACGACAGCGAGGACACGGTCTGGCAGGCTGTGTTCAATGTTCCGGCCGGCGCCTGGGAGTACAAAGCGGCCCTGAACGACAGCTGGGATGAAAATTACGGGGCCAACGCCCAGCAAAATGGCTCCAATATCTCCCTCAACCTGGCGGCCGCGGCGGACGTCAAGTTTTATTACGACCACGCCAGTCACTGGATCACCGATAACCACAACAGCCGCATCGCCACCGCCCCGGGCAGTTATCAAAGCGAGATCGGTTGTAACGGCGATTGGGACCCATCCTGCCTGCGCTCCTGGCTGCAGGACCCTGACGGGGATGGGAATTACACATTCACGACCAGCGCCATCCCGCCCGGCGATTACGAGTTCAAGGTCGCCATCAACGAGGATTGGGCGGAGAATTACGGCGCAGGTGGGGTGCCTGGGGGGGCGAACATCCCGTTCAGCGTGCCTGCCGGCGCCACAGTTACTTTCTCCTTTGTATCAGCCACCAATATTCCCACCGTGACGGTCGACGCCCCCGGCCACGACCACGACAACAACGTCGAATATTTCGGCCTGGGGCACAACTCCCAGGACGGCCTGTACCGGGTGCCCTTCGGCGCCGTCGTGCCGGGCACCGAAGTGATTCTGCGTTTCCGCACCTACCACCACGATGTCACCGGCGTCATCGCCCGGGTCTACAGCACCGCCGACAGCGCCGAAAGCCTGCTGGCAATGGACCTGGTGGCCGAGGATGTTTCCTGCTACGACGAGGCCCAGCCCGACGAGACCTGCGATTTCTGGCAGACCACCCTCACGCCGGATGAAATCGGGCTGCTGTACTACCGCTTCATCGTCCGAGACGGGACGGCTGTGGCCTACTATGACGACGACGTCTTCCAGGACGGCGGCTGGGGGGAGGCCAACCCGCAGGTCCAGGACGACAGCTACGTCATCACGGTCTATGACCCCGATTTCGAACCGGTCGCCTGGATGCAGAACGCCGTGGTCTACCAGATCTTCCCCGACCGCTTCCGAAATGGGCGCAGCAGCAACGACGCCAATCCACTGGAGCCGCGCTACGGCTACCCCGGTGAACCCCCGGACCAGATCCTGGTCAAAAGTTGGCAGGACCTGCCGGAAGGCTACTGCCGCTTCTATGTCAATCCGGCGGATCCCTGCACGGAAGGGCCGCGCGGCCGTGATTACTTCGGCGGCGACCTGCGCGGCGTGCAGCAGAAACTCAACTACCTGCGGTCGATCGGCGTGACGGTGATCTACTTCAACCCCTTGTTTGAAGCCGCCTCCAACCACGCCTACGACACCCAGGACTACTACAGCATCGACCACTTCTTCGGCAGCAACAAGGAGTTCGAAACATTCGTGCTGAAGGCCAACGAGCGCGGCATCAAGGTGATCGTCGACGGCGTATTCAACCACGTCTCCTCCGACAGCCCATACTTCGACCGCTATGGACATTTCAGCCAGCTGGGCGCCTGCGAAAGCCTGTCCTCGCCGTACCGGGACTGGTTCTTCTTCCAGGACGTCCCCCCCGGCACCGGCGCCTGCGTCGGGTCGGACGGGTCACTCAACGGCTCCAACTACAGCGCCTGGTTCGGCTTCGACAGCCTGCCGGTGCTGGACAAGAACCACCCGGACGTGCGCGACCTGGTCTATGCGGCCGACAACGCCGTCGCCCGCTACTGGCTGGACCTGGGCGCGGCAGGCTGGCGCCTGGACGTCATGGGCGACCCCTCCTTCCCGGCCGATTTCTGGCCCGAATTCCGCGATGCGGTCAAGGAGACCCGCGGCGACGCTGTGATCATCGGCGAACTGTGGAAGAAGCACGAAACCCTGGATAAGGTCCTGGGGAACACCGCCGATACGTCGATGAACTACCGCTTCCGCAACGCCATCCTGGGGTTCTTCGGCACCGTAGACAACAAGGGCTTCCCCGACGACGGACAGAGCGATCAGCCGCCTTCGCTCTTCGCCCGCAAGCTCGATTCTGTGCGCGAGGACTATCCCGACGCGGCGTACTACACCATGATGAACCTGATGGGCAGCCACGATACGATGCGCATCCTGTGGGCGCTGACCCCCGGCGAGAACAACCGCGAGGACCGGGAGTTCAACCCTGTCAACCTGGCCCAGGGCAAGGCGCTGCTGGAGCTGGCTACGGTCGTGCAGTTCACAATCCCGGGTGCCCCCACGGTTTATTACGGAGATGAAGTTGGCGTGACCGGTGATGACGACCCGGATGACCGGCGCACGTTCCCGTGGAGCGATGAAGGCATGTACGGCGCCGGCGGGGATCCGAACCTGCTGGCGCACCACCGCAGGCTGGCCCAGCTGCGGGCCGCCAATCCCGTTTTCCGGGACGGCGCCCTGACGTTCCTGCTGACCGACGACGCCAACCGCACGCTGGCATACCTGATGCGCACACCCGATGCTGCCGCCGTAGTAGCCGTCAATCGCAACAGCAGCACGCAGAGCCTGGCCGTGGACGTATCCGGCCGCCTGCCGGACGTGGTCGCCATGACCGACGCTCTGGGGACGGTCGGTGGAGCGGCCGCGGTGGACGGTGTGCTGAACATCACGCTGCCCCCCCTCAGCGCTGCCGTCCTGCTGGCCAACCCAGGGCAAGACCTGGTGCCGCCTGCTGCCCCGAGCGGACTGGCGGCCGCGGCCAGCGGCCTGGATGTCACCCTGAGCTGGAACCCGGTCTCGGATGCGGCAGCCTACCGTATCTACCGCAGCCCGGTCCGCGGGGGCGGGTACGAGCTGGTTGCCGAAACCAGCGCCACGATCTTCCTGGATCCGGGTTTGCCCAGCGGGAAGCGCGCCTATTACGTGGTCTCGGCCGTCGATGCGGCCGGAAATGAAGGCGCCTGGGGGGCGGAAGCCAGCGCCGTGCCGGCCTACGACATCGGCTGGGCTAACCTGCAGTGGCCGCCGACCATCAACCATACGATCGGCTTCGGCAGCTACACCGAAGATGTGTACGGCCAGGTGTGGATCGACGGTGTCACCAGCCAGCCGGGTGCGACGGGCGGCCTGTGGGCCCAGCTGGGCGCGGGGCCGCAGGGCAGCAATCCGGACGGCAACGCCGCCTGGAAATGGATTGACGCCGCCTTCAACGTCGATGCGGGCAACAACGACGAGTTCAAAGCCCGCTTCCTGCCGGACCAGCTCGGGACGTTTGACTATGTCTACCGCTACAGCACGGACGGCGGCCTGTCCTGGCTGTATGCTGACCTGAACGGCCCGATCGCCCCCGGCACACTGCCCCCCAACCCGGGCAAGTTGACGGTGACCGGCACGGGCGACACCACGCCTCCGGGCGCCCCAACCAACCTGGCCGTCGCTGCTCAAGGCCCCCAGCGCATCGATCTGATCTGGGACACCCATCCCAACACGGACGGCGACCTGGCCGGTTTTGAGGTCTACCGCGATGGTGCGCTGCTGGCGACTGTCGCGGGAGCAGCCGCGACCGAATACTCCGATAACACGGCTGCACTGGGCCAGTCCTACAGCTACTTCGTGGTGGCCGTGGACAGCAGCTACAACCGCTCCGCCCCTTCCAACACCGTCACCGGCACCCCTGCACTGCGCACGGTGTCGGTCACGTTCCACGTCGACGTCCCATCCTGGACGCCGCCTGCGGACTCGGTCTACATCGCCGGCACGCTCCACCTGCTTGACGGAAACCTGCCCGAGTGGGATCCGGGCGGGGTGGTCCTCACGCAGGTCGGCCAGGACGCATGGGAGATCACCCTGACCGGGAAGGAAGGCACCAACCTCCAGTACAAATACACCCTGGGTGACTGGCTGTTCGTCGAAAAGGGCCCAATCTGCGAAGAGATCGCCAACCGTACAATGACCCTGGATTACGGCAGCGACGGCACCATGCTGGTCAATGACACGGTCCCGAACTGGCGCAATGTCTCCCCCTGTGGGAACTGAGGTGCTGGGCTGAACGGACGACCCTGAGGAACCTGGGGTGCCGGAGTTCGTAATCCGGCGGAAACCGCCATTAGGGCACCGACCCAAAAAATCAAAAACGGGGCTGGTTTCGACAGGCTCAACCGGCCCCGTTTTTAAGCAGAACGGCCGCGGGCATTGCTCGCGGCCGCTTCCTTTTCAAAAGCGCTTTTCAAGGCGTGGCCGAGACGGCGCAGCGGAAGCCGATGAAATAGCTGATGTTTTCCGGATGGGTCTGGTGGCGGTTGGCAGCCCGCACGGCCCCGGTGGCGTCGTTCAGCGCCCCGCCGCGCAGCACCCGCGTTTCTCCGCTTTCCGGGCCGGTGGGGTTGCTATCCTGCGAAAGGCGGTAGGCATCTGGCCGGTACCAGTCGGCCACCCACTCAAACACATTGCCGGCCATATCCAGGGCGCCGTAGGTGCTCGCTCCCGCCGGAAAGCTGCCGACACGGGTGGTGTCCGAGCTGCAGGCGCCCTGGCCGGGGCCCGGGTTGCCGAAATTGAGCAGGTCACAATTCGGATCGGCATCTCCCCAGGGGTAACGGGCCCCCTGTGGTCCGCGGGCCGCCTTTTCCCACTCCGCCTCGCTCGGCAGACGGCGGCCCGCCCAGCGACAGTAGTTCTCCGCCTGTGCCCAGCTGACGTTGACGACCGGATATTCAGCGTAATCCAGATTGTCGTAATATGCGTTGCGCGTCAGGGTGGATTCGCTCTGCGGCGGTTCGCAGCCGCCTTCCAGGACGCAAAGGCTGTACATGCGGTTGGTCACTTCCGTCTGGTCGATCCAGTATGCTTCCAGGTACACTTCGCCTTCCGGGCGTTCATTGGCCTCTGATTCCGGATCGGATACCGGCGATCCGCGCAGAAATGGTCCGGCGGGGATAAAAACAAGCTGCATTTCGTCCACCGGGTGCAGCCAGATCTCCCCGGCCTGGTCGGCGGTGGGCGGCGGGAACGGCGTGGGAGTCGGCAGCGCGCCTGCGCCGGCAAAAGGGGTCGGTTCAAGAGGGCCGCTGGGCTGCCCTCCCAGCCACCACAGCCAGGAAAAGGCTATCAAAAGCACTCCCAGCGGGATCCACAGCCAGATTCGGCGGTACCACTGCTTAGCGCGAGGGGTATTTTTCATGCTGCTTGCTTCCCTCCCCAAAATCCTGTACAATGATCGTACTATTCCTGAGCGCCAATTGTCCCTTTATACCTGCGAAAAGGTGCAAACGCACCTTATTGTCGCGTCGCAGGCCAGTTCCGACCGGAAGCGGCATTGAACGACGCCGAAATATGTCCTTACCAAGGATAGATGGATAGCGCCTTTTCTCGCCCGCTGGATGCACACCGAGGAGGCTATCAATGGACATAATCAAAGTTGCCGGAAGTTCTCGGACATCCGCGGTTGCAGGGGCAATAGCAGGGGTATTTCGAGAATATCAAAGAGCCGAAGTGCAGGCGATCGGGGCGGGTGCCGTAAACCAGGCCGTCAAGGCCCTGGTGCTGGCGACCAGCTACCTGGAGAAGGACGGGTACCGGATCGCGTTCATCCCCGAATTTTCCGACGTCGATATCGACGGGAAGATTCGGACGGCGATCAAAATCGTCGTCCTGGAACTCCCCGGCGGACCGGTCCCGGTCACAGTGCCGGAGGAGCCTGGAGCGGGGGAAAGCATCCCCGACGATACCTGGGGGAACCCGGAATCCTGAAACGAACTCTGAGAAAAGGTTACCGCTCTTGTCCGGAACAAGGGCGGTTTTTTATGCCGTTCCGGCGTACGCCGGAAGAGCGCCGCTCCGACTCCAGTTTCATCTTAACGCAAAGGCCGGGTTCGTGCAACGCACCTCTCACGATCCAGCCATTTCCCGAACCGTGGGGTTCCGGCGGGCCTCTTCCAGCAAACCCAGAGCCGCCTCGACCACCCGGCGCTGGCGATGGGAGTCTCCAGGCGCCCCGAACACCCGCCCCATTGGGTGTGCGGTGACCAGCAGCCGCGGCGGAGCCATCGGTTCCAGGCGGCCGCGAAACGGCAGGGCGGCGACGATGACGGTCGGCAGGCCGGCGGCTTCGAAAATCCTGGCGATGTGTCCCACGGACACATGGCAGACCGGTCAGACCGGCACCAGCAGCACAGCCTGCACCCCCGCCTCCTTCAACTCCGACGCCCAGCGCGGCGCATGTTTGTTCAGTAACGGTGTTTGCGCGGTTGCCCCGACGAAAGAGTAGGCCTTCGAGTGCAGTCGGATCCGGCCCTGGGCGGCCAGCGCCCGCAGCGGGCCCAGCGGAAAAACGGTGTTGGGGTCACTCTGCGCGGCCCGCACGTCATAGCCCCCATGACGCACTCGCAGGTTTTCGGCCGGGGTCTCGACCGGAATGTTTGAAAGGGTGGGTTCGCCCTTGATAAAATCGCCGATGCGCGCTTCGGCCTGCGCCTGGCTCATGCCCTCGATCCCGAAAGGGCGCGGGTCGTCCCCGGCGACATAGTGCCCGCTGGAAGTCAGCAGCGCCAGAGTGGTCTCCTCCAGAGGGCGTTCCAGGGGGGCGAACGGGCCGTGATCGTATTCCCAACTGGTCGGCCGTGAATACACCCGGCTCTGCCAGCGGGTGAGGGCAGCGGCCAACCTGTCGCTCTGGCCGTCGTCCAGGAAATCCCCCAGCAGCCAGAGCAGTTCCTGGAAGAAGTCTGCGGCCTCTTCCGGCGGCAGGTGCTTCAGGAACTTAAAGTTCAAATCGCTTCGTGCGCCGTATGAAAAGCTGTTTTTGAAATCTTCGAAGGTCTCAGGAAAAGTCATAGGGTCACCTCGGAAGCATTCACCCGGACGAAGAGGACTCATGCGGCCCAATTTTGCCTGATCGCAAACGGCGGTTCAGTTCGAAGAGCGCCGTGCGGTCGATATCCCATTTCACCAGCGCGGCGGCCTGTCCGTACGGGCACCAGCGAAATTCGCGGTGTTCGCCGGACAGGCGGATGGCATGGCCGCTCGCGTCCACGGCGAACACGTGGACTGGAATGACATAGATGTCCGACCCCCACAGGTTGCCGTCCCCGAAATGGTCCACAGAAACGGTCGTCCGGGAGTCCAGCTGGAAAAAACCCCGACCGTGAGGGATCCCGGCCTCTTCAGCCGCCTCTCGGCGGGCGGCCTCGAGCGGGCTTTCCCCCTGCTCTGCGCCGCCGGCGATCCCCTGCCAGTACCCGCCGGCAGCCTGCGGCCGTCGGAATAGGGCGAACTCAAAATCACCGGACGGGATGCGGCGGTACGGCAGGACCAGGACCTGGATCGGGGCGCGGGCCATGGGGGCAATTGTACCTTCCGCCGCCCTAAAATCCGTGCTTTCCTCCGCCCCGCC
>JBFKII010000038.1:0-19528 GCA_041632295.1 Anaerolineales bacterium
GGACGACGGCTCCACGGACGGCACGCGCCAGTTCCTGGCCGGGATCGAAAACCGGGATCGGGTGCGTGTGATTTTGAAGGAAAAAAATGAGGGCAAAGGTTCTGCGGTTGTGCGGGGGATACAGGAGGCCAGCCAGGATTTCTTGATCATCCAGGACGCAGACCTGGAATACCATCCCCGGCATTACCCCATCCTCTGCCGGCCGATCGAAGAGAATATCGCCGACGTGGTTTATGGCTCCAGGTTCCTGGGGGAAGCCCGGCGCCCGATCCTGTTTTGGAACCTGGTGGCCAATAAAATCCTGACCCTGATCACCAACATCCTCTACAACACGATCCTTACGGATATGGAAACCGGCTACAAGCTTTTCAGGCGGGAGGTGATCCAGGCAATCCCGATCCACGCCAAGCGATTCAATTTCGAACCCGAGGTGACTGCCAAGCTCTTGAAACGCAAAGTGCGCCTGTATGAAGTGCCGATCGAATTCAATCCCCGCGACTACAGCGAAGGAAAAAAGATCGGTTTCATGGACGGCCTGGAAGCGGTCTGGACGCTGGTGAAGTACCGATTTGTAGATTGAATTTGTGGTGAAGTAAGGGAGTAATAGAGTAAGGAGGTGAGGGGGTCAGGAGGGTTCGGGGAGGCGGATATCCCGGACGTTCAGTTGCAGGCTTTTCCGGCCCTGGTATACGTTCAATTCAAAGTTGTAGAGCAGGTCCACCCTGGGGGGCATGTCCTCCTGCCAGTGCCCCTGGCGGAAGGCGATGGCGTCCAGAAAGGGGCGTTTCCCTTCGCTGACGGTCATTTTTAGATGCGATTGATCCCGGCCGACGGTCCGAGCGTTTTCGACCCGCACGTTGCGCGAGATAAAGGTTGGTTCCGGGTTGCCCTGGCCAGTCGGTTGCAACCGGTCCAGCTCGCGCAGCAGTTCGGGGGTCAGATCGGAAAGGGGGACCTCGACATCAGCTTCCAGCAGTGGCCGCAGGTCCTCACTTGCGAGCTGCTCGGACGCCTGGCTTTGCAGGCGCTCGATGAATTCGGGCAGGTGCTCGTTGGGCAGCGTAAATCCAGCCGCGGCGGCATGGCCGCCGAAATGGGAGAGCAGGTCTGCGCACTGGTCCAGGGCTTCGGTAATGTGGAACTCTGGGATGCTGCGGCAAGAGCCGCGCGTGTGGGTATCCCCGCGCTCGGCCACGATGGCCGGCCGGTAATAGCGCTCGACCAGGCGGGAGGCGGTCAGCCCGACGACGCCTGGGTTGAACTCCGGGTGGTGGGCGAAGATCAGGAAGGGCAGCGTTCCTTCCGGAATGGCGATCTGCTCGGCCAGCTCCTGCATCTGGCGCGTGATGCGTTGCCGCTCCCGATTCTGGTTATCGAGCTGCTGGGCAAGCTGGCCCGCCCGCATCAGGTCGTCGGTGATCAGCAGCTCGAGCGCCGCAAGGGCGGAGTCCAGCCGGCCGGCAGCGTTCAGGCGTGGCCCAAGGCTGAAGCCAATGTTCATTGAGCTGACCTGGGCGGGACGCACACCCGCCACCTGCATCAAGGAGAAAAGACCCTGCCGCTGTGGGCTGCTCAGCTTCTCCAGGCCGGCGCGCACCAGGTAGCGGTTTTCCCCGGTCAGGGGCACGAGATCGGCGACCGTGCCCAGCGCGACCAGATCAAGCAGCGAGTCCGGCGCAAAATCCCCGCCACCGACCCGTTCCAGCAGCGCTCCGGCGGTTTTGAATGCTACCCCGACCCCCGCCAGGTTCTTTTCCGGATAAGGATCCCCGGGCTGCCGTGGGTTCACCAGCGCGTATGCCGGGGGCAGCTCCGGGCCGACCGAATGATGGTCGGTGATGATCAGATCCAATCCCAGTTTGCGGGCGTGATCCGCCTCGGCCAGGGCGCGGATGCCGCAGTCCACCGTCAGGACCACCTGGACGCCATCTGCTGCGAGTTCATCGAGCGCCTCGGTGTTCAGCCCGTAGCCCTCATCGAAACGGTTTGGGATGTAGTGGCGGACGTTGGCCTTCAGCGCCTTGAACGTCTGCATCATCAGGGCGGTGGCACTGACCCCGTCCGCATCGTAATCGCCGTAGACCGCGATGCGTTCCCCCCGGTTGACCGCAAAGGCCAGCCGGTCGACCGCCTCCTGCATGCCCAGCATGCTGAAGGGGTCCGAATCCTGCGGGCGAGTGGCCTCCAGGAATTCATCCGCCTGGCGGAAATCGAGCAAGCCGCGGTTGAACAGGATCTGGCGCAGGATGGGATGAAACCCGGCCAGCGCTTCCTCCACTTCAGGAGGGATAGGGTCTCGGGTTTTCCAGCGCTTGATATTTTCCATCAATCGGTTTCACTTACGTTCGTGCGTCTTCGGTGTACAGCCGCGGCAGCCGGTCGGCCAGCCCGCAGATCACCTCGTAGGAAATCGTCCCCCAGCGCCGGGCCAGCTCGTGGGCGCTGATTTGCTTGTCCCCCTGGACTCCGATCAGGACCACCTCCGATCCGATGCGGGCCTCAGGTACGTAGTCAAGCCGCACCATAGTCTGGTCCATCGAGACGTTGCCGACGACCGGGACGCGGTAGCCGCCGATCAGCACGAAATTTCCCGGCACCCGCCGGAAGCCGTCGGCGTAGCCCACCGGCACCACTCCGATGCATTCTTCGGACTGGGTGTAGTAGGCGTGCCCGTAGCTGATGCCATGCCGTGCCGGCAGGGTTTTGACCGAGCTCAGGTGCGCCTTCCAGGAAAGCGCAGCACGAAACCCCTGGGGCAGCGGCGCCTCCGGGGAGGGGTCCAGCCCGAGCATGGCGATCCCGGTGCGGACCAGGTCGAAACGGGCATCCGGGAAGTGGATCGTACCGGAGGAGTTGGCGGCATGGACGATTTTGGGCCGCATACCGGCTGCGTCGAGCGTATCCAGCAGGTCGCGAAAAATGTGCAGCTGCTGGTCGGTGGAATCCAGCTGAGGTTCGTCCGCCCGGGCAAAGTGGGTGAAGATGCCTTCGATCTCGAGCCCGTCCCCGGCGTGAACCCGACGCATGAAATCAAGCGCATCCTGCGGGCGCATGCCCAGTCGACCCATGCCGGTATCGACTTTCACGTGGATGCGCACTGCCTCGCCGTGGGCCACGGCCTGGCTGGCATACTGGCCTGCCACCTGCGGGTCGTACACCGTCAGTGCGACATTGTTGGCAATCGCATCAGGGATGCGATCCGGAGGTGTGAAACCAAGCACCAGGATTCGCTTGTTGATCCCCTCCCGCCGCAAGTTGAGCGCTTCGTCCAGGCGGGCGACCCCGCACCAGGAGGCACCCGCTTCGGTGGCCGCCCGGGCGACCGCCAGGGCTCCGTGGCCGTAGCCGTCGGCTTTCACCACCGCCATCACCTGCGTGCCGGAAAGTTCCAGCAGCCTTTCGACGTTGTTGCGAATGGCGTTGAGGTTGATTTCAAGCCAGGTGGAAAAACCGTTGACGTTCATGGAAGGCTGTCCTCCGGGGTCCATGCGGGAAGACCCGGTTGAAAATAGCCGCAAAATTATAGCACCATAGCGGGAGTATAATCCCGGTACCATCGGTATCTGAGGGAAAGGGAAAGACTTTGCGCAATTTCACACGCTGGCTGAAACCCGGAATCGGCGTTAAGCGCTGGCTGGTGGTGGTTCTGGTTGCCACCACCCTGATCGCCGTCGGGGCGGCCATATTACTGCTGGACGTATACCGCTCCAGCCCTGAAACCTGGTGGCTGCCGCTGCTGTCCTATGCCTCATTGCGTTTTCTGCCCCGCCTGCTGCGTGCGGTGGTGTTCGGCATCGCCGGATTCGGGCTGCTGGGATGGGGGCTGTGGGGACTCAACCGCTCCCTGATGGAGCCGTTCGTCCCCAAGGATCGGACTGTGGTTGAGCAGTTGGCCAGCTTCCGCCAGCGGGGCCGCGGGCCGAAAATCGTAGCGATCGGCGGGGGCACCGGCCAGGCCACCCTGCTGCGCGGCCTGAAGCATTACACCAGCAATTTGTTTGCGATCGTCACGGTCGCCGATGATGGGGGCTCCTCGGGCCGGCTGCGGCGTTCCCTTGGCATCCTGCCGCCCGGCGACATACGCAACTGCCTGGCGGCCCTGTCGAACAATGAAGACCTGATCTCGCAGCTGTTCCAATACCGCTTCGCCCGCAGCGGGGACGAGGGCCTGGACGGCCATTCATTCGGAAATCTGTTCCTGACCGCGCTGACCGAGATCACGGGCAGCTTCGAGGCGGCGATCGCCGCTTCCGGGAAGGTGCTGGCGGTCGAGGGCCGCGTCCTGCCCGCCACCCTGACGGACGTCAACCTGGAAGCGGATGTGGAACTGCCGGGGATCGCCGCCGAGGTGCGAGTGAAGGGCGAAAGCAAGATTCCGCAATCAGCCGGAAACGTGCGGCGGGTGTGGTTGAACCCGGGGGAGCCGGCGGCGTATCCACGGGCCATCCAGGCGATCCTGGCCGCAGACCTGGTCGTGATCGGCCCCGGCAGCCTGTACACCAGCATCCTGCCCAATCTGCTGGTCCCAGAGATTCTGGATGCCCTTCGGGTAACCCGGGCGCTTCGCATGTACGTTTGCAACGTCGCCACCCAGCCCGGCGAGACCCATGGCTATTCTGCGTACGACCACCTGCGGGCGCTGGAGGATCACCTCGGCGACCTCCCGTTTGAGATGGTGATCTGCAACGATCGCATGGACGCCCAACTGCCGGCCGAAACGGAGTGGGTGCGCCTGGATGACAATCTGGGTGCGGTCTACCCGGTCTATTTTGCGGATGTGCTGGACGCGACCAAGCCCTGGCGCCACGATCCCGAGAAACTCGGCCGGGTGATCATGGACCTGCTTCAGGAGCGGACTGGGCCGCTTTTGGAAGTTTAGCAGGGCGACCGAAAAGGCCATCTGCACCCCTTTTCTGGTATGATCGGGGGCGTTTGATTGAAACCAGTATCGATAGCTGTTATCGATTAGATTTGGAGGAATGAATGACCACACGTGTTGGAATCAACGGGTTTGGCCGCATCGGGCGGCAGGTGCTAAAAGCGATCAATGAACGGGCGGGGGACAGCCTGGAAGTCGTCGCCATCAACGATCTGTACGACGCCCAGACCAATGCCCACCTTTTCAAGTACGACTCGAACTACGGGCGTTATGAAGGGACGGTCGAAGTTGCCGGGGGAAACCTGGTGGTAGACGGCAAAACCATCCAGGTGTTTGCCGAACGCGATCCGGGCAACCTGCCATGGGGCGACCTGGGGGTCGAGATCGTGGTTGAAGCGACCGGTATATTCCGCGATTCCCAGGTGGAACCGGGGCCGCGCACGCACATCACTCGCGGTGGGGCCAAGAAGGTCATCATCTCAGCGCCGGCAAAAAATGAGGACAAAACCCTGGTCCTGGGGGTCAACGGGCATGAATACGACCCCGCCAGGCACGAAGTCGTCTCCAACGCATCCTGTACGACGAACTGCCTGGCGCCAGCCGCCAAGGTGGTGAACGATTCGTTTGGGATCGTGCGCGGCTTGATGACCACAATTCACGCTTACACCAACGATCAGCGAATCCTGGACCTGGCCCACAAAGACATGCGCCGGGCGCGGGCTGCCGGCCTGAATATCATCCCGACCACCACCGGTGCTGCCCGGGCGATTGCCCTGGTGATCCCCGAGCTGAAAGGCAAGTTCGACGGTTATGCCCTGCGTGTGCCCACCCCGACGGTTTCCATCGTCGATTTTGTGTGCGAAGTCGAAAAGGCGACCACGACCGAGGAGGTCAATGCCGCCTTCAAAGCGGCCTCGGAGTCAGGCCCGATGGCGGGCATCCTGGGCTACACCGAAGAGCCGTTGGTCTCCATGGATTTCAAAGGGGATCCGCGCTCGTCCATCATTGACTCGCAGATGACCAACGTCATGGGCGGCAACATGGTCAAAGTTGTGACTTGGTACGACAATGAATGGGGCTATTCCTGCCGCACCGCTGACCTGGCCAAAATAATCGCCGACAGCCTGTAAGCTTAAATCCGGGCGCCGGAGGCATTTTTCCGGCGCCCGATCTGACCCCCCGGTGTTCAATGCTCAAGAAAAAGACCATTCGCGATCTGGAAGTCAAGGACAGGCGGGTGTTGATGCGCGTGGATTTCAACGTCCCGATTTCGGATGGGCAAGTCGGGGATGACACCCGGATCCGCGCCGCGCTGCCATCGATCAATTACCTGTTGGACCATGGTGCGGCCGTGATCTTGTGCTCCCATCTGGGTCGTCCCAAAGGGACTCCCGACCTGGCTTTTTCACTGCGGCCGGTGGCGACCCATCTGGATTCGCTGATTGAAGCGCCCGTATATTTCGCCGGGGACTGCATCGGCCCGGAGGCCGAATCCGCCGCGGCGGCTCTGGCCCCAGGGCAGGTCCTCGTGCTGGAAAACACGCGCTTTCATTCCGGCGAGACCGCCAACGACACGGAGATGTCGCGCGCGCTGGCCCGACTCGCCGACCTGTTCGTCAACGATGCCTTCGGCAGCGCACACCGTGCGCACGCTTCGACCGTCGGGGTGGCTGAACTACTGCCTGCCGCAGCCGGTTTCCTCCTGGAAAAAGAGATCGAATATCTGGGAAACGCGATCGCCAGCCCCAAACGGCCCTTCGTCGCCATCCTGGGCGGCGCCAAAGTCAGCGACAAGATCGGCGTGATCGAAAACCTGCTGGAAAAGGCCGACCAGATCCTGATCGGCGGCGGGATGGCCAACACGTTTATCAGCGCCCTGGGCTATGAAACCGGGGACTCCCTCGTGGAGGCCGAGGCGGTGGAGACGGCTCAAAACCTGCTGGGAAACAATAAGCTGGTCCTGCCGCTGGACGTGGTCCTGGCCGATTCGTTCGACAATGAAGCCCGCAGGAGAGTGCAGAGCATTGGCGATGTGCCGGCCGGCTGGCGAGTCCTCGATATCGGGGCGGAAACGGTCAAAGCTTTCGCCACCCTGCTTGCGGGGGCCGGAACCGTGGTCTGGAACGGGCCTATGGGGGTCTTCGAATTCCCGAATTTCGCCAGTGGAACCATCGGAGTCGCCCGTGCGGTGGCACAGAGCGGGGCGATTTCGGTGATCGGGGGTGGGGACTCGGTGGCTGCCATCAACCAGGCCGGCCTGGCCGATAAAGTGACTCACATTTCCACCGGGGGTGGGGCATCGCTGGAGATGCTGGAAGGGAAGACGCTGCCCGGCCTGGCTGCCCTGTCCGATAAATAAAACCTTCAGGCAATCATTCGGCTGTCCCAGGGGGGTTCGAGGGCAGTTGGTGCCTTTCTGTGCCCGGGAGCTGCATCATGGAATCCGATCCAAAAGTGATCCGCACGCTCGGAGAAGTTGCCCTGCGCTGTGATGATCTGGCCGCCATGCGGGATTTCTATCAATATACGGTCGGTCTTGAATTCTGGCAGGATTTGGAAGTCGGCTGTTTTTTTCGCATCGGTCCTGATTACGGAGGTCACACGCAGGTGCTGGGATTGTTCGACCGCTCCTATCTGGATGGGTACCGTGGGGTTGGGCAGGAGCGCTCGCCGCTGGACCATCTCGCCTTCACGATCGATATCGCCGACCTGGAATCAGAAAAAACACGCCTGGAAGGTATTGGGGTGCAGGTGATTGAAAAAGAGCACGTTGGTTTTTCATGGCGCGCCCTGTTTTTCAAGGACCCGGAAGGGAACACCGTTGAGCTTGTGGCCTATGACCCCGGTGTGCCCGGGCCTGAATAACTTTCTCCTGGATGCGCAGGTCCGTTTTTGTCTGAATTGCCTGTGGGGTTCGTTCCCAGCTGAAATTGACGGCGACAATCGGGGAACGCAGGATGCCGGCCGGCTGGAAATTAAATCGAGATCTCGCTTCCTTCCGATCCGGGGAGCAATTCGAAAGGCGGCTGGATCTCGGCCTCGGCTTCCCGGGTGATCCGGTCGATCTCCTCATCGCTGTGGGCCGGATCGTGGTGGAAGGGGACCAGGCGGCGCACACTGGTCAGCGCGCCGAACTGCAATGCATGCTGCATGCTGCTGTGGCCAAACCCGACCCGGTCGCGGTACTCTTCCGCGGAATACTGAGAATCGTGGATCAGCAGGTCTGCGCCCTCGGCAATGCGGTAGCCGGAAAGCCAGGTTGCCGGCGGTGGAAACTGGCGCACACCCAGAGCCGGCTCGTGATCCGGCAGGTAGGTGACAGACTTGTCGCCTTCCCGAATGCGGTAACCAATTGTGGGGTTGGGATGGACGACCAGTTGGGCGTCGATTTTTAGTTCGCCGATTTCAACGGTCTGGCCTGGCAGTTCGTGGAAGTGGAGGTCGGCATTCAGCTCTCGGATGCTGACCGGAAACAGCGGCGGGGAGAGATAGCGGGTCAGCCGAGAGCTGAGCTGCAGGGTGGTGCTGGTCGGGCCGTAGATGTGGATCTCGACGCCTGACCGCCGCAGAGGTGCGAAGAACGGCAGGCCCTGAACGTGGTCCATGTGCAGGTGGGTGAGAAAAATGTGGAGACGTTTCGTGTCCATTGGCAGGTTCAACCCCAGCCGGCGGATGCCCGTTCCGGCATCCAGTACCAGAACCGTACCCTCTTCCCCCTCGACCGAAACACAGGAGGTATTTCCGCCGTACCGCACCGTGTCCGAACCCGGCGAGGCCAGCGAGCCACGCGTTCCCCAGAGCTTGATTTTCAATCCGGGACCTCCCAAAAAATGGCCACGGCTCCGAGAAAGCGCTCTCCCTGGACGATCAGGGGAAATGCGGTGACCTCGATTTGTCGCAAAGTACCCTCCAGGCCCCGAATCCAAAACACGTCGTGGGCGGGATGCTTTTTTGTCATAGCGATGATCAGCGGCAGCTGCTCCGGCATCAGCGGATTGCCGTGCTTATCCACCGGTTCGAAGATGGTGGACCATTCCTCGGCCGGCATGATGCCGCTTTCTTCATAGCTGATGCCGAGTACCCCTTCAGCGGGCTCATTGTAAAAAAGCAGGTTGCCTTCAGGATCGACGATAAACATCGGCATGGCCAGGTACTCGGCCAGGTGCCGGGCCAGGATCACTTCCATCTCCTGCTGTACCGGTATCGGGGGGGAGTCTGACTCGTGCATCACAATTTACCTTGGTTCGGTTTACAGAATAAATGGGGGGCTGGTCACGATGTACCGGTCAAAGCGGCCGAAGGGCTGGTCGGACATCAAGAATGCCACGAAAGAGTCCATCCGGTAGCCGCTGTCCAGCAGATGATCGATGGCATGCCGGTTCGACATCGGCACTTCCAGCCCGTAATGGCTGCGCCCTTGCTCGGCGGCGGCATTTTCGGCGTGGGCCAGCGCAGCGGGATAATCCTCTGGGTCCAAGAGGGCAAACGGGCCGCTTGCCTGGCCGACATATCCGTATCCAACAACCTGCCCGTCCCGAAGGTAGAAAAAACCACGCCGGTCGGACATCAAAAAGCGATGATCGATGCGCCGCCGGAACGTCAGGACTTCCAGATCGATCCGGTCCAGTTCGTCATAGGTCTGCTCCGAACGCTGCACCGGTTGGGCGGTCAATTTGGAATGAAAGGAGTCCTGCCTTTGGGGAGTCTTGCCGAAATACATGAGCGTGTCACGGGCGTAGACCCCGGCTTTCAGATAGCGGACCAGGGCGCGCAGGTCGGTTGTGGCAATAATGGAGCGGCGCATGCCGTCATCGGGGTAAGCGCGCTCCAGCAGAGCTTTGCCCACCCCCTGGGACTGCAGGCCGGGCTTGATAAAAAATTCCGTCAGTTCCCGGACATCATCATGGGTCACGGAACGGGCATAACCGATAATCTCCCCCTTCTGCTCTGCCACCCAGAACTGGTCATGGTGGACCGCCAGGTGGTCATAGAGCCCTTTGCGGGCTTTCCAGGTGCGTTCGAGTTTTTCCGGCTGGTTGAACGGTGTTTCCGGTTGGATACCGAGGCGCGGCAACAGATCCGCCAGGGTCTCCTCGAAAACCAGGAAAACCGCATAGGAATCTTGAGCGGTGCCTTTGCGAAAGGTGATCGGCTCGAACATATTGCGGATCGGATTGGAGCTGTTCCGGTTGGGGAGGTCATGCCACTCGCCCGCCGGCAGGGGTAATGTTGTGAATTTTACCACCGGGGGCTATAATGCCTGCGATCCCGGGGCAGGGCCTGTGCCGTAGCGGGGGAGGGCCTCGGAAATTCTATCGAAACAGGAGCTTTCATGCGCAAACCGATCGTTGCCGGAAACTGGAAAATGCACAAAACGAGGGAACAGGCCCGCCAGCTGGTGTACGAAACCAGAACGGACCTGCTGGCGATCGAGGCAGTGGAAAGTGTTTTTTGCCCGCCTTTCACCGCTCTGGAGGCGGTGGCGGAGCTGGTCGCGGGCACGCCGATCGGGGTCGGGGCTCAAAATCTGCACTGGGAAGAGCAGGGGGCCTTTACCGGGGAGATTTCGGCCGAAATGCTGGCGGACGTGTGCGCGTACGTGATCATCGGGCATTCCGAACGCCGGGCGATGTTCGGTGAGACCGACGAGACGGTCCGTAAAAAAATGCGGGCGGCCCTGGCCGCCGGCCTGATCCCGATCGTATGCGTGGGGGAGACTTATGACGAAAATCAGGGCGGAAAGACGGGCGAGGTGGTGACCCGCCAGGTGCGGGCGGCTTTTGATGGCCTGTCTGCCGCAGAAGCTTCAGGCGTGGTCGTGGCGTACGAACCGGTCTGGGCAATCGGGACCGGGCTGGCGGCGGAGCCGGAAGGCGCCAACGCTATCATCCGCGATACCATCCGGGCGCCGATCGCCGGGATGTTCAGCTCGGAGCAGGCCGATCGGGTGCGGGTGCAGTACGGCGGCTCGGTCAAGCCGGTCAACGCGGGCGACTTTTTCAGCCAGCCGGACATTGATGGTGCGCTTGTGGGCGGTGCCAGCTTGAAGGCGGCGGATTTCATCGCCATCGTGCGCGCCGCTGCGGGTTAGGGCCTCACCTCCTTTCGCATAGCCGTCATGCCGGTCTTTTTCTTGCGCAATCCAGGCGGGTCGTGGCGGGCCTGATCGGGGCTTTCAGCGGTCTATGGTGGCTGCTGGTCGCCCTGCTTCCGCTCCTGTATTTGCAGCGCCGGCTGCACGCCGAAATCATCTCCGTTTTCCTGCTGCTGACCCGCCGCCAGTCGGTGGCCCTGGCCGTTTTCTCCATTCTTTTCTTTCCGGGGGTTTTGGTCCATGAACTGAGCCACTGGCTGATGGCGGGGGTATTGCGTGTCCGCACCGGCCGGATCTGGCTGATCCCCGAGCTGCTGCCGGATGGGAAATTGCGCCTTGGCTATGTCGAGACCTCTCGGGTGGACCCGCTGCGGGACGGATTGATCGGCGCAGCGCCACTGCTGGGAGGCGGGGCGCTGGTCGCTTTCGCCGGGCTGACCCGTCTGAATCTCGATTCGCTCTGGCGCAGCCTGGTACTGGAGCAGGGGGATGCTTTTTTCGAGACGCTCAGGGAGATCTACACTCGCCCAGATTTCTGGTTATGGTTCTACCTGCTGTTTGTGATCAGTAGCATGATGCTGCCTTCGGAGACCGACCGGCGCGCCTGGCTGCCGGTGGCCATTTTTTCTGGCATCTTGCTGGGGATCGCGTTCCTGGCCGGTGCGGGTTCCTGGCTCATCGCCAGCCTGCTGCCGCCGGTAAACGCAGTGTTCAACGCGGCGGCAGCGGTGTTTGGAATCAGCGTCCTGGTGCATATTCTTTTTCTGCTCCCGGTGTTTCTCCTGCGCCGTCTGCTCAACCGCCTGACCGGCCTGGAGGTTGCCCAATAGGATTTTTGCGCTCAGGCGGTGCCAAACTGGCGATCCCCGGCATCTCCCAGCCCGGGCACGATGAATCCGATATCGTTCAGATGGCTGTCGACCGCCCCGGTGTAGATCGGCACATCCGGGTGGTGTTCCTGTAGCACGGCGATGCCCTCCGGCGCGGACAGGATGCAGACGAACTTGATCCGCCTCGCCCCCCAGCGTTTGAGAATGTCCACCGTCGCCACCGCCGAACCACCGGTTGCCAGCATCGGATCGAGCACCAGGGTGACATCCACCGTGGGCGAAACCGGGAGCTTGTTGTAGTACTCAACGGGCTGCAGCGTTTTTTCATCCCGGTACAGCCCAATATGCCACACCTCGGCGTTCGGGATCAGCCCCCAGACCCCTTCCACCATCCCCAGCCCGGCACGCAGTATCGGCACCAATCCGATCCGGTCCTCTAACTGGGACCCCTCGGCCATTCCCATCGGCGTTTCGACCGATCTGGGGATCGTCCGCAGGTCTTCGGTGGCTTCGTAGGTCAGCAGCGCGCCGATCTCGCGCACCAGCTCGCGGAATTTCTTGGGTTTGGTGTTGGTATCGCGCAGCCTGGTCAGTTTGTGCGCGACCAGGGGATGGCGTGATGGGAAGACGTTGGACATTGTTTCGGCTCCTGGTTAGGTTTGGCGGGCTGTCCGCCTGGCAAACGGAAACACGAAACGATTATAATCTCCTCCATGACCGATTCCCAAGACCGTCTGGTCAACCCGGGCGCCAAGCCGGGTGATCGGGTGGATTACGCACTCCGTCCGCGCTCCCTGGAAGAGCTGATCGGCCAGGGGCAGGTCAAGGAAAACCTGCACATCCTGGTCGAGGCCGCCAAAGGGCGGGGCGAGGCCCTTGACCACGTCCTGTTTTACGGCCCGCCCGGCCTGGGCAAAACGACCCTGGCGCACGTGCTGGCCAACGAGATGGGCGTCAACATCAAAGTCACAGCCGGGCCGGTGATCGAGCGGCAGGGCGACCTGGCGGCCATTCTGACCAACCTGCGGGCGGGGGACATCCTGTTCATCGACGAGGTCCACCGACTGGGCAGGGCGGTGGAAGAAGTGTTGTATCCCGCCATGGAGGATTTCGCCCTCGACATCGTTATCGGGAAAGGCCCTTCGGCGCGCTCGATACGTCTCAGCCTGCCGCGCTTTACCGTGATTGGAGCCACCACCCGTCTGGCGCTGGTAACGGCCCCGCTGCGCGCCCGTTTCGGCGCAGTCTACCGGCTGGACTATTACGAGACGGAGGCCATGGAGCGCATCGTCGAGCGGGCCACCGAGATGCTTTCGGTGGAGGCCGAGGAGCAGGGGATCCGCGAGATCGGCCGCCGCTCGCGCGGCACGCCGCGCGTCGCCCTGCGCCTGCTGCGGCGGGTGCGCGATTACGCCGAGGTGCGCGGTGAGGGGATCATCACCCCGGAGATCGCCCAACAGGCGTTGGATTTGCTCAACGTCGATAGCCTGGGCCTGGACGACATGGACCGCCGCGTGCTGGCGACGATCATCGAAAAGTACAGCGGCGGCCCGGTCGGCCTGAGCACAATCTCGGCTTCGGTCAGTGAGGAACGGGATACGATCATGGACGTGGTCGAGCCCTACCTGCTGCAACTCGGCTTTCTGGAACGCACCTCCCAGGGTCGCATGGCCACCCAGCTGGCTTACGAGCACCTCGGCCTGGAGCTGCCCCCGGGCCGCCAGGGCCGGCTGCTCTGATGTCGCTCGAGACGATCGCCCGCTACCTGGTCTTCGCTGGGCTGGGTCTCCTGCTGATAGGAGGCGGGATCCTGCTGCTGGCCAGGTTCGGCCTGTCTCCCGGCAAACTGCCCGGGGATTTTGTTTTTCGTTGGGGGAACACCACTGTCGCCATCCCTGTGGGCACCTCGATTCTGATCTCGATTGTGCTGACGGTGCTGATCAACCTGGTCGTCCGCCTGCTCAACAAGTGAGAACCGCCGATTTTGATTACGATCTGCCGCCGGAGCAGATCGCCCAGACCCCCGCCGAACCGCGCGATTCGTCCCGGCTGCTGGTCCTGGATCGCCGCACCGGGACCCTGGTCCACACGTTGTTTGGCGACATCGGCCGTTTCCTCGTCCCGGGTGACCTGCTGGTGATCAACGATACGCGGGTTATCCCCGCCCGTCTCCACGCCCGCAAGCTTCCCGGAGGCGGCCAGGTCGAGCTCCTGCTCCTGGAGCGGAAGGGCCCCGGGCTGTGGCTGGCCATGGCCGGCGGCAAAGGGATGCTCGCGGGGCGAAAATTCGAGATTATTGGCGAAAGCGAAGGCCAGGTGGTGATTACTGGAACTGTGTTGGAGGTGCTTGAACGCTCCCTCCGGCTGGTGCGTTTCAATAGGCCGCTGTCCACCGGGCTGGGGAAGGTGGGGGAAATGCCGCTGCCCCCCTATATCCACGAGAAACTGCTCGATCCGGAGCGCTACCAGACCGTGTACGCCCGGGATGCCGGATCCGCCGCAGCCCCGACGGCAGGCCTGCATTTCACCTCCGAACTGTTGGCTTCCCTGGAAGAGCGGGGTATTTCCTCGGCGCGCGTCACCCTGCACGTTGGCCTGGACACCTTCGCTCCAGTGCACGAGGACGACCCGGAAGCCCACGCCATCCACTCCGAATGGTGCCGGCTGCCGGAGGCAGCAGCGGCGGCCATCAACCGGACGAAAGCCGCCGGGGGCCGTGTGGTGTGTGTCGGAACGACCAGCGTGCGGACCGTCGAAACCGCCACTCGAAGGGCGACAAGCGGCGAAGTCGTCAGTCCATTCGAGGGGCCGACCGACCTGTACATCCTGCCGGGCTATGCATTCCGGGCCGTGGATGCCATGGTGACCAATTTCCATCTGCCGCGCTCGACCCTGCTGATGATGGTCAGCGCGTTTGGGGGCAGAGAAACAATTTTGTCGGCCTATGAAACGGCCATACGGGAGGGCTACCGCTTTTATTCGTTTGGGGATGCGATGTTGATTCTATAAATCACAAATCACAGATCACGAATCTACGATCTCCGATCTGTGGTTTGCGATCTATGATCTGTAGCAGAGGGAATCCCAGCCACCGACTCCGCCTCCATCACCGCGCTGACCACCGCCCGAGCCACAGTTTCTGCAGCCATTTCCCCGAGCAAACTTAATTCCATGGGAGAAACCGGGGAGGAAGTATCTCCGCCGGCCAGGGCAAAGATCGTGTCCCCATCGAACATCGAATGCGCCGGGCGAATGGTGCGCGCCAGGCCGTTGTGGGCCATCTGAGCCAGCTTGTTGGCTTGTTCCACGGTCAGGGCGGCGTTTGTCGCCACCACCCCGATAACGGTATTCTCCCCGGGGGGGGGCGGCCCGTCTTTGCCTGCCATCCCCGCCAGGACCTGCATGGTGGGCAGGAACACGCCCGAGTTTTCCGGGTGGCGTGCGCCGGCCAGGATCTCCCCACTTTGTGGGTCGACCACTTCTCCGAAGGCGTTGGCGGCGATCAGCGCAGCAACCCGCACATGCTGCCAGGCGATTGCAGAGGCGCTGCCGATCCCGCTTTTGGTCATCCCGGCGGGTCCGAGGGCCTTTCCGACCGTCGCCCCGGTCCCGGCGCCGTGGTTGCCCTGGGCAGGTGGGTCTGCGGACGCATTCTCGCAGGCCAGGTAGCCCATTGCCGCATCCGGACGTATCGATGGGTCGCCGCCGGCCCCCAGGTCGAAAAGTACCGCCGCCGGCACGATTGGAACGCGCGCCACCCGGGCGTCGTGGCCGATGCCACGCTCTTCCAGGAAGCGCATTACCCCTGCAGCGGCGTCCAGCCCGAAAGCGGAACCGCCAGTCAGCAGCACGGCGTTTACTTTTTCGACGAGGTGCATCGGTCGCAGCAGGTCGGTCTCGCGCGTGCCCGGCGCTCCACCGCGCTGGTCCACCCCGCCGGTGAAGCCCGCCTCGCACAGCACGACCGTGCATCCGGTCAGCGCCTTGCGGTCCTGGGCGTGCCCGACCCGGATCCCGGGGACGTCGGTGATGGAGGATGTCTCGCTCATTGTGAGAAATTATAAAGCCATTGGGAATGTGTTCGTGTGACTCCTTTTTTGCGTGGGCAATGCCATTCTTCGTCGGATTTGACGACGTCAGTCGTCGAACTCCCCCAGGCAAGGGAGGCGACCGACGTCGCCCTTCATCGTAAGGCTGGCGACTGACGTCGTCCCTCATCGTAAGGCTGGCGACTGACGTCGTCCCTCATCGTAAGGCTGATGACTGACGTCGTCTTTCATCGTAGGGCTGACGACTGACGTCGTCCCTCATCGTAAGGCTGGTGACTGACGTCGATACTCATCGTAAAGCTGGTGACTGACGTCGTCCCTTATCGTAAGGCTGGTGTCTGCCGTCGTCTTTCATCGTAGGGCTGACGACTGACATCGTCCCTCATCGGAAGGCTGACGACTGACGTCGTCTTTCATCGTAGGGCTGGTGACTGACGTCGTCTCTCATCGTAAGGCTGACGACTGACGTCGTCCCTCATCGTAAGGCTGACGACTGACGTCGTCCCTCCTGGTAAAATTTCCTCAACCGGAGGTGGTGCTATGCGAGCGGTCGACATCATTGCCAAAAAGCGCGACGGAGGGGCTTTGTCCCGTGAGGAGATCGACTTTTTCGTACGCGGCTACACCCGCGACGAAATCCCCGACTACCAGGCCGCCGCCTGGGCGATGGCCGTGCTGCTCAACGGCATGACCCCCCAGGAGACCACCGACATGACCCTGGCGATGGTCGCCAGCGGGGAGACCCTCGACCTGAGCGGTGCCGTCGACTTTGCGGTCGACAAGCACTCCACCGGCGGCGTCGGCGATAAGACTTCCCTGGTCGTGGCTCCGCTGGTCTCGGCCTGCGGGCTGCCGGTCGGCAAAATGTCCGGGCGCGGCTTGGGCTTCAGCGGCGGCACGCTCGACAAGCTCGAATCGATCCCTGGCTACCGGGTGGACCTGAGCACCGCCGAGTTCATGGCCCAACTGAAAACCACCGGGATCGTCCTGACCGGCCAGTCCGCCGACCTGGCCCCGGCTGACGGCAAGCTCTACGCCCTGCGCGACGTGACCGGAACGGTGCCGTCGATCCCGCTGATCGCCTCCTCGGTGATGAGCAAAAAGATCGCTGCAGGGGCACAGGCGATCGTGCTTGACGTCAAGGTCGGAAACGGCGCTTTTATGCAGGACCTCGAACAGGGCCGCCGGCTGGCAGAAATGATGGTCGATATCGGCCGCCTGGCGAGCCGCCAGACCGTGGCGCTGCTCTCGCAGATGGACCAGCCGCTCGGGCTGGCGGTCGGCAACGCGCTGGAATTGCGCGAGGCCATCGAGACCCTGCGCGGGCGGGGCCCCGAGGATTTCCTGGAGCACTGCCTGGAGGTCGCAGCCCAGATGCTGGTGATGGGGCGGGTGGCCGAAGCGCTGGAAAGCGCCAGGGAATTGAGCAAACGTGCCCTGGAGAGCGGGACCGCTTTCGGACGTTTTCGAGACCTGGTCCGGGCGCAGGGAGGTGACCTGGCGCCGGTGGACGACCCGGGTAAACTGCCCAAGGCCAGGTTTGTGGAAACCTTCGACTCACCGCAGGGGGGCTGGCTCTCGCAGATCCACGCCCGTACGATCGGCGAAACCGCCGTTACGCTGGGCGCCGGGCGGGCGAAGAAAGGCGACCCGATCGACCATGCCGTCGGGATCGAGGTCTTTCACAAAGTGGGAGATCGGGTGGAGCGGGGTGAGCCGCTTTTTCGCGTGCATGCTTCCGAGGAGGGGCTGCTTCAGGAGGCCGCCAAACGTATCTTAGGCGCTTACGGGTGGCAGGATGAGGAGATCAAACCACTGCCGCTATTTTACGGGACGGTAACCTAAGCGAAGCCATTCGTCCGATCGTACGGTCGATAAAATGCAGGGGGATTGTTAAGATGTGTCCAAATGAAATCATATCTTGCATTGGCGCTGGGTTTGTTTTTGGTTTGCCTGCTCGCCGCGGCCTGGGCGGCTCCCTTCGCTTTCGAATTTTCTGCAAACCAGGGTGCCGTCCTGGGATCGCCTGAGGATGCACTGGCCTTTGAGCCGGCAGAACAAATTGCTGAGTCCGGCCAAAACCCCACATCAACACCTCAACACACTCACACACCCGCACTCCCTGACACCAACACTCCATTACCCCCTCACCCCAACACGCCTCAACCGACACAGACCCACACCCCCCCTCCCACCCACACAACCACGCCGACCCCCATCCCCACTTACGAGATCCTGCGCGGCAAAGTCCTACCGGAACGCGCCAACTGCCGCTACGGGCCGGGCTGGATGTATCTTTACAAGTATGGGCTGGTGGGGAGCAGCAACCTGGAGGTGATCGGGCGCACCGACCGCGGCTACTGGGTGCTGATCCAGGCTATCGGTGGGAATAATCCCTGCTGGGTGAAAGCAGATCTGATGGAACTGACCGGTGATGTCATGTCTCTGCCGCCCGTGGAAGTCGGCGTGGTCCAGGCCTGGTCCCCGTACTACGCTCCCCTGACGAATGTCAGTGCGCGGCGCGACGGCGATATTGTCACGGTGTCTTTTGCGCCGCTGATGCGACGGGCGGGAGACGAAACCATCCCGATCCTGTATGTGGTGGAGGCCTGGGTCTGCCAGGACGGCGAGTTCGGCTTTGTGCCGTACGGCAGCAATTTCACGTACATCGAAGTGCTGGACGAACCGGGCTGCGAGCAGGAATCATACGGCCAGGCGCTGGCCGCCGAAAAGCACGGCTACACCTGGCCGGTTGAATTCATCTGGCCATGATCTCGGATCTGCGGTCAGCGATCTGCGATACTAGATCAAATTCACCCCGCCATCCAGGTAATCCCAATTGTTCCGGGGCCGACGTGCACGCCGATCGCCGGGCTGACTTCTGAAAGGACCGCTTCGTCCGGATTCAGCCGGACACGGGCTTCTTCCAGCAGCGCCTGGGCATCGGCTTCCGACTTGGCGTGCAGGGCGGAGATACGCAGCGGACGCCGATCCCCGACGCGTTCCACCAGCAGTTCCAGGACGCGCGCCATCACTTTCTTGCGAGTGCGGACACGCTCAAGGGCTTCCAGCCGCCCGTCGACCAGCTCCAGGACAGGTTTGATGTTCAACGCGGTCGCCAGGAACTTCGCCCCGCCTCCGATCCGCCCGCCGCGGTGCAGGTATTCCAGGGTCTCGGGGGTCAGGATAACGCCGGTCTTTGGGACGGCAGATTCGGCCACCGCCTTACATTCCGCCAGGCTGGCGCCGTCCGCAGCCGCTTTCGCCGCCTCCAGGGCCTGGAACCCGAGCCCCATGGCACAGGATAGCGAGTCAACGATCTCGACGCGCGCATCCGGCACCAGCTCTTTGGCCTGTTCGGCGGAGCTGATCGTCCCCGATAACTTATGCGAAATCAGCACGCAGAGGATCTCGTGCCCTTTGGCTTGCAGGTCCTTGTAAATCTCGGTGAAGCTGGCGATGGTGCACTGGGAGGTGGTCGGCATGTTCTCTTTCGGGGTGTTTTCAAGCCGGGCGTAGAAATCGGAAGGAGAAATCTCTATACCGTCTCGGAAAGTTTTACCCTCCCAGATAACAACCTGTGGGGCGATGGTGAGGTTGTATTTTTCAATCAGGTTCTTGGGGATCGTGGATGTGCTGTCGGTTACGATCGCAACGGTCATATCTGGCCTCCGGA
>JBFKII010000039.1:0-19130 GCA_041632295.1 Anaerolineales bacterium
AATCCAGTCAATGGAATGGCGCAGTCGATAGAAACGGTTTATTTTCTTAATCACGACCATTCATCCAGGGGCTTCGCAATCCCGCAAGCCCGATTTCTGCCAACGCGCAGGAAGTATTTCCAGGGCGAAATCACATCCGGCCCGTCCTAGACAGGGCGTCCGATTCGAATTCGGGATAGCCTCCGGCCCTTTCGGGGAGCCGGCCCTGTGGCCAGACGCCCGTTTCCGCGGTGCGGGTAATGATCAGGGGATCGGAACCGAAGAGCTTTTCCAAAATCGAATCATGCGAGCTCGTACTCTCCTTCCCCCATTTCTGCCCGGCCGTTCGATGGGTCACACATTGCGGACCACAACCAGGATCAGGGCGATCCCGTCCAGGACCAGGTACAGGGATGTCAGTAAAGAAAGCCGATCGATCAGTTCGCTCGCAAAACCCAGGGCGCGGTCGGAATGCAGGACCAGGTAAACAGGCAGCGCCACAACCGGGGTGATCAAAGCCAGGGCCAGGAGGTACAGGAATACCAGCGGCCTGCCCGTGGCGATCAGGCCTCGGACCAAAGCGGCAGGCACCTCCCATCCGTAAAAGAAATAGAGCTGGTTGAGGATCGAGCCCACCGAAGCCAGAAAGATCAAGGTTGACAGCAGGACAACCCTGTGATGCTCCGTCCATTTGCGGGAGATCAGCAATCCCAGCACCAGCGAGACTGCAAATACGAACAGGCTTTCCAGGAAGGCATACAGCAGTCCATAAGCGCCATTCCCGACCGCATCCCAGGCGTTCGTCCGTTCGGCGATCCAGGAAAAATCCCGCAACGCAAGGACAATCGTCCAGACATGCGGGAAAAAGGCCGCCATCAGGAACAGGGTCAACAGGCTTTTGGGAGAAAAATATGTTTTCAAAGCGATTTCAGACGGGGAACGTCCGGATGCACGGTTGAACTTTACCGCGCCAGCAGATTGTCAGCGCCCGGAATTCTCCCCAGCAGGCAGCGGCTCCCAGCGGGTACCGCCATCTTCGGTCCACCAGAGCGACCAGGTTTGCTGGCAGCCGGTCCCTTTCTCCGTACCGCAGCTTCCGGAAAGGCTGAGCGCCCAGCCGGTGACTTCGTCCGCAAACACTACCCGGACAGCATCCTGGGGCAGATTTCTGGGAACGACCATGCTCTCCAGGCTGCCGTAAGGCAGCCCCGCCAGGCCAGCTGGGAACACATCTTGATCCAGGCGGATCTTGACCCCCGGCTGCCAGGTGATACCGCCGTCGATCGTATCATACCGCAGCAGGATCAGGCCGCTTTCCAGGCGGACTGCAGCCCCCATCCAACCGGCATTCTCACCCCTGAATTCCGGCAGGCTGAGCGATGTCTCGCCAAAAGGCAGTTCCGGTAGTTGCTGGGGCTGCCAGCTCAAGCCGCCGTCCGAGGTGCGGAAAACCTGGTTCCCTGCCGGGCCCCCCACCACCCAGCCCCGATCAGGATCGGCAAAGGCGACCGCCCCTCCGACGGGCAGGCTGCGGGCCTCCCATGTCAACCCGCCGTCCTGGCTGGCATACAGGCGGCCGACGCTGAAACTGCTTCCCGAGCCCAACTTCAGCGCCAGCCACTGGTGGGAAGCATCCAGGATTTCGAATTGCGCTGCGGTGATCGGCAACCCCTCAAGGGCCCCGTCGGAATCCAGCGGCTGCAGGCGCCAGCTTGTTCCGCCGTCCAGGGTGTGCCCCAGTGAAAAGACACCGTCCTGCCCCGCCCAGCCGGCGACCCAGCCTTCGATTTTATCCGCAAAATGGGCGTTCAGTACGCGAAAGCCGGGGGGCCCGATTTCCTGCCACTGCCCCCCCCGGTCCGCCGTCCAGAGCAGGCGGGATCCGAGCAGCAGCCAGCCCGTATTCGCATCCAGCGGCGCAAAATCAGCCGGAGGGGTGGCAAATTCACCCGCATCAGAGTCCCCGTCGAGGACAGTTGTGTCGAACACGTTGCTGTCGACCCCCATCGAAACGCCGTCCCAGGTTTCGACGTGGTCTCCAGCATACTGCTTGAGCCGCTGCTGGTTGGGCCACAGGCTGTTCGAAACGCAGGGGGCGTTCCAGACCGTGGCGCTGGGGTTGTGCCCCTGGTCGGTCCAGTGGGCGATCCACACCTGGTCGATCGGCGGGCTGTTGTCCCACCAATCGGAGATCAGCGAGCTGCAGGCTCCGCCATAGCCCCCCGCTTCAAATCCCAGGGCGTGGAGCTGGTCGGTCCAGCCCTGCATGAACGACTGGACCGCCCCAGCACACGCATCGTCTCCAAAATAACCCTCCACATCGTAGTGGATGGTCAGCGCTCCAAAAAGTCCGTACTGTCGAGCGGCATTTGCGGCTGCAAATGCCTCAACCTGCCCCTCCAGATAAGCTTGGCCGGTGTTGGGGCTCATTCTGTGCGTGAATGAAGAACAAGGGGCCTGCGGGCCGACCCATGTGGCAGTGAACGTCCAGCCCTGTTCGGCCACCTTGTGAACCCAGAGGGCATCCATCGGGTTTTGCGAACAGAAAAAGTGGATCCCGCCCAGGTAGATGTTGAACGTCCGATACGGGCTTTCATTCCACCAGGACTGCATATCGGAAACGCTGGGCGGAAAACAGCGGTCGAACCCCTGCCCATTGCTGTAGCTGGCGGTGATCAGCGGTCGGACGACCATCTGAGCCCCGAGGGTGGTCGAGAAAGACTCGTGGTCCAGCTGGAATGTATTGGTATAGATCCCGGTGCATCCCGGAGCGCTGGACGGGATGCTTTCCTGCCAGCTCCCCGGAGGCAGGGCCAGCGTTTCGCTGTAGACCTGGGTGGTTCCGCAGGGGCCGCTCTGGATCAGTTGAAGCGTGGCCGTGATGGTCTCAGTCGGCAGGGTGGTCCCGCTCAGCCGGTAGACCAGCCCGTCCCCAGGCAGGAAAGCCAGCTGGGTGCTCCCGGACTGGTCCGTCACCCAGGAGCTGTCCAGGCGGGCGGTCGGCCCTTTCGCCCGCATCAGCAACGGCATGTACAGAGTCAGGTTGGACTCTCCCGCCGGGTTTTCCGGGGTGGAAGCCCGGGCGCCGGGTGGTTGTCCGATTTCCAGCAGGATCAGTAACGACAAAAGCGGTAAAAGCACGAGAATCCACGCGCCGGTTCTCCGAAACGGTCGGTGCATTTGGTTTCCTTTGATCGGGGCAGCCGGTAGGGGCACCGGCGCCGAAAATCTGCGGCACATTTTACCTGATCCTGACATTTGTCCCTTGTATTACGGGACATTTGCACATCCCTAATCCTTCCCCCCTTTCTATAATTTTCTAAATGTATTCGCACGCGTGAATATATTTAAGAGAATCTGATGGATCAACCGACCCCGGAAGAGATCGCCCTGCTGCACGCAAATGTGTGCAAGGCTTTGTCCGAACCCACCCGCATCCTGATCCTGTATGCCATCGACGAGCAGCCGCGTTTCGTGACCGCCCTGGCCAGGGAACTGGGCCTGCCCCAACCGACCGTCTCCAGGCACCTCAACCTGCTGCGCAGGCGCGGCCTGGTCACTTCTGTGCGGGAAGGCCCTGCCGTGATCTACAAACTGGCTGATCCCCGGATCATCGAAATCCTGGACAGTATGCGCCTGCTCCTGCGGGATTCTCTAAAAAGGCAATCGAACGCGCTGGATGGGTCGTGAGATCGCCGTAACTTTCATTGTTACTTTTGGAGGGATTGCCCAACTGCTCCGTTCGCAGGAGGGATGAAAATTTCGGGTGGGGGAAACCTCTTTCCACATTTCCTTCGAAGCCCAAGTTGATTTAAAAGCCGAGGACCGGATCTTCAATGCGGTCAAGGCTTTTCACACGACCGGAAAGGTGGAAAGAGAACCCGGTTTCAGGATCACCCAGAATAAGGCCGGGCCAAATCAGTAGGGCCTACAACCGAACCAGCCTGGCAGCGGAAATGTCGGCGTGTTTTTCGATCTCCGCCAGCAAATCCCGCGGGACGAACGAATCGACGTTGATAAAAGAGACCGCCTGACCCCCGCGAGTTTCCCGGCCATAGCGCCAATTGGCGATGTTGATCCCCGCATCCCCCAGAAGCGTGCCCACCCTGCCGATAATGCCCGGGACATCCTGGTTTTCGATGATCAACACAAAACCCTCCGGGTGGGCGTCGATGTGGAAATCGTCATAGCGCACCAGGCGGGCATCTCCATTCGCAAACAGCACGCCCCCGACGGTGCGCACGCCGCCGCCTTCCCAGCGAATCCGGCATGCCAGCAGGTTGGGATAGTCCCCTTGTTCGAGCACGCCGCGCGCCTGGCTGGTGCGGATGCCTTGATCGTGGGCCAGCATCGGGCCTGAGACCCAGTTCGGCACCCGGCCATCCACCGGTTTCAGCATCCCTGCCAGCAAGGCGGCCGTAGCCGGCCTGACCAGGTCCTGGATCCCCTCCCCCAGCACCTCGACCTCCACATGCGTGATCCACCCATCCGCCAGCTGCCCCTGGAGCTTGCCCAGCTTGCTGGCCAGCTTCATGTACGACCGGACCTTGCGGTATGAGACCGTGCGGTTGAAAGGCAAGTTAACCACGTTTTGGTAGTCCTCGCTTGCCAATGCGGAGAGGACGGCCGTGGCGACCTGCACCCCGGTTTGAGCCTGGCTTTCCACCGTGTTCTGGTTCAGGTGCGGCACCGATAAGACCCGTGGGTGCCTGGCCAGGGGATCGTCCGCAGGGGGCGGTTCCTGAGCAAAGACATCAACCCCAGCCCAGGCCGGACGCCCCTCGTCCAGCGCCTGCGCCAGCGCGGCTGAGTCGACCAGGCCAGCGTGCACTACGTTAACGAACAGCGTTCCTGTTTTCATCCGGGCGAAGGCGCCAGCATTGAAAATATGCCGGGTTCGGGCGTTGTAAGTCGTCATCGGCAGGACCACGTCCGAACGGACCAGCAGCTCTTCGAAATCAACGATCTGCACACCCTGCTCGCGGGCGAAAGACAGGTCGATGAAAGGATCGTACACCAGGGTGTCCATCCCGAACGCGCGCGCGCGCTCCGACGCGGCGCGGCCGAGGCGCCCAAAACCGACAATGCCAACCGTTTTCCCGTAGAGCTGGATGCCCATCATGGCATGCCGCGGCCAATTACCAGCGCGCACTTCGTTGTAGCCGGTGGGAATCTGCCGCGCCAGGGCCAGCAGGAGTGCGAAAGCATGCTCTACCACGGCGAAGATATTGGCTTCCGGCACGTTGATCACCATCACCCCGCGCCGCGTGGCGGTCTCGATATCGATATTATCCAGGCGGGCTCCAGCCCGGGCCACCACTTTCAGACGCTTTCCCTGCTCCAGGAGCTGCCGATCCACCTGTGTCGCCGAGCGGACGATCAGGGCATCCGCTTTCGGGATGGCTTCCATCAGGGCTTTTCGGGATTGGAATGGGCCCTCGGCCCGGATATGGGGGGCGTTATTCAGGATTTCCCAGCCGGAATCCGGCAGATGATCGCTGACAAGGACGAGAGCCGTCATTGCCTGCCCGCCGCAGACCAGAAAGATCCTTCCAGAGATTTGTCGTTGAAGGTGACCTCCCCGTTTGCCACCCGCCGCAGGCCTTCGGCCCATAGCCGGGCAAAGCGGGGGGTGTTGGCCAGGCGCCCCATCGCCAGCGGGAGGGCCGGCGCCAGACTGCGCCCGTGGATGTAAACCGGCGCTTTTTCCGCCACCCGCTGCCGATAAGCGACCCCGCCAAAGCCGACGAACAGGTCAACTTCGGGGGAAGCTTCCAGGTCCGAACCGCCGTCCCCGATCAGCATCGCCCGGCCCGGTGTTTCGGCCCGGATCTCCCGGATCACTTGGTTTTTTCCGTTCTTGGCGGAGAGCGGGTGCGCCTCGTGGGACATGTAACTGGCCCCCGGGTTGTGCCCGCCGGGCTGCTCCCAGTATCGCCACCAATCACCCTCCAGCTGGTCGTATTCCATGCCGACCGCAAAAATCTGTTCGCGCGGGATTCCCAGCCAGACACCGAAATCTCGCACCGGTTCGAACAACCCACCGCTGACGATAAAAACGGTGCAGCCCAGTTCCTGCAGCGCGGCGACCACCTCAGCCGCCCCATCTACCACCGCATCCCGGTACACGCCGGCGATCGCCTGGACCTGTTCCCGGGTCGGCCGTGTGGCGACCAGGCGATGGCCGTACACCGCCTCCAGCGGAATATCCCCTTCCATCGCCCGCTTGGTCAGGGAAGCGACCTCATGCTGCTGGCCACCCATGCGGGCCAGCTCATCGATCCCCTCGATGGCGCTGAGGGTCGAATCGCAGTCAAAAATCACCAGATTGTGGACGGGCCAGACCGGTGTGTGGGAATTTGCCATGGCTTTGAGAATCGTTCGTTTTTATGAGCGGGCCTCATTTTACCTCCCTTACAGAGTTTGATGGTTCTCAGGTACAATGCCCCCGTTATGCCTACAACTCGCAAATACCTGAATTGGTGGGGCTTAATCCTGGTCCTGGCGATCAGCGGCTGCTCCGCCTTCTCACCGCCCGCCCCGGATGTCCCCGCATCCCCTTCTCCCCTCACCCCAACACTCCCTGACACCAGCACACCATCATTCCCTGACACAAGCACACCTTCACTCCTGGACACCTCTACTCCAGCACTCCCCGACACACCCACGCCAACCCTCCCTCCTACCTCCACCCCCCCGCCCGCCGACACCCCCACGCCAACACTTCCGGATACGTTCCCGCTGCAGATTCCAATCCCGTCTGGATTCCGTACCACAGTGGACGGTTCCTATCGTTTCGCCACCACCCAGGGCGGCACGCGGGAGACCCATCGCGGGGTTGAGTTCCTAAACTCCTTCGGCACCCCGGTGCTGGCGGCCGCCGATGGCACGGTCCTGTTCGCCGGGGACGATAACAACAAAAGCCCGTATTCACCGACCGGTTGGTACGCTTTCTACGGTAATTTCATCGTTTTGGACCACGGTGAGTACGGAGATACTGGAACGTCCCTTTACACGCTGTACGGGCACCTCTCGGAAATCCTGGTCCAAGAGGGGGACAAAGTCTCGGCGGGGCAGGAAATTGGCCTGGTGGGTTTCAGCGGGGCAGCACTTGGAAGCCATTTGCATTTTGAAGTGCGCATGGGTGGAACTCGATACGCCGATGTGCGCAATCCTGAAATCTACATGCAGCCCCAAGAAGGCCACGGCACCCTGGTCGGACGCATCGAGGACGCTGCCAACCAGCTCCTGAAACCCATCCCGTTGCAGCTGATCCAGCTCGATACAGGCAAGGTTATCTACTTCAGCACATACGAAAAAACCGACCTGGCCGGCCAGCCGCCGTATTTTGAGAATTTTGTCCTGGGGGACCTGCCCGCCGGAATGTACGAGTTGTCATTCATGGGATACCGTCTCGAGGAGCATATCCTCGAGATCCTGCCCGGCGATATCACCGAGGTCGACATCGCGGTTTCCAGCAGCAGCTCTGGTGGATGAGCGTATTTCGTCGCGCCGCTCCATCCGGATAAGCTCGGGACATCCCAAAAACCCGGATTTCGGACCTGTGGGTCCAAGATTACTCAGCCTCCTCGCACTGCTCCTGACAACAGCCTGCAGCACATCGGTCCTTCCTGTTTCGGACCCTCAGCCGGACGGACCGGGTCCGCCGGCAGCACCCCTCCTCACCAGCGCCACGCCGACGCCCTTCCAGCCCGATCCGGCCCCAACCGAGATCCCGGCTGTGGACGCAGCCCAACCCACCTCCTTGCCGGCAGCTGGAACTGGGATCCGGATCTGGATCGACCCGGTCCTGCCGGCAAATCTTCCCCCAAACCTCCTGCAGGCGGAGGACCGTGCGCAGGCCGACGCCTGGATTTCCACCCGCCCGGATCGAACCCAAAATAACGAAGGGCTGCTGGTCTCCGAGTGGATCTTCGCCCTGGTCGTCCCGTTCCCCACGATTGCAGACGAAATCAGCTCAGAGGCATGGGACGAGGCCTGGGCCGGCAACGGTCCGGAAATCCTGCTCAGCGCGGATACCTACCGAATTTGGGCTGAAATGATGGGCCGGGAGTCGCCGGCGGTCCGGGTCCTCTCGGCAGAGACGCTGCTCGATGCAGCCTGGGAGGCTCGCGATGCCTGGGCGGTGGTCCCTTTCACCGAACTGTCGCCTCGCTGGAAGGTCCTGGCCATCGACGGGCAGTCTCCGGTGCACAAAGAATTCGACGCAGAGAATTACACGCTGCGGGCGCCCTTCGCCCTCCAGGGGGACCCGGGCCTGGTCGAAGCGCTGGCGGCTCTGTACCCACCGGGCAGCAGCCAGGCGCTGGTGCCCTCCGGTAACCGGGACCCCTCCAGGCTGACGACCGTCGCCATGACCGGTGTGACCGCACTGGTACGGGCGACGGCTTTCACGATGGAACAGCAGGGCATGCGCTACCCCGCCCGGGATATCGCTTCCTGGCTCCAGTCCGCGGACATCCTCCACATCTCCAATGAAGTCCCGTTCGCCGAGGACTGCCCGTTCCCCAACCCGGTCCAGGCCAACGTGGTATTTTGTTCTGATGCCCGCTATCTGGAGCTGCTCGAATATATCGGAACGGATGTGGTCGAACTGACCGGAGATCACTTCCATGACTGGGGGGCGGATGCCATGTATTACACCCTCGATCTTTATTCGGAGAAAGGCTGGCCGGTTTACGGCGGTGGGGCGACCTTCGACCAGGGTAAGCAACCTGTCAGACTGGAACATCACGGCAACCGGTTTGCGTTTATCGGCTGTAACGGCAAAGGCGGCGGATTTGCCAGGGCGGGGGCCGATACGCCCGGTTCCGTGCGCTGCGATTTTGACTGGATGGAAGGTGAGATCGAGCGGCTGTCATCCGAGGGTATCCTGGTGATCGCCAGCTTCCAGCATTTCGAATATTACAGCTACGGCGTCCCCGATGGCATGCAGCGCGATTTCCGCCGGCTGGCCCAGGCTGGTGCCGTTGTCGTGTCCGGCAGCCAGGCTCACCACCCGCACGGGTTCCAGTTTTGGGAAGGCGGCCTGCTGCATTTTGGATTGGGTAACACCTTTTTCGACCAGTACGGGATCAGCCTGGGGACCATCCAGGCTTTCGTCGACCGGCACGTTTTCTATGACGGCCGCCATCTTTCCACGGAGCTGCTGACCATGATGTTCGAGGATTTCGCCCGGCCGCGCCCGATGACCGCTGCAGAGCGCAGGCAACTGCTCCAGTCGGTTTTTTCCGCCTCAGGCTGGTGAGGCCCGCCGCGGCCGGCACGAAAATGGTAAACTATAGCCTTGAATTTCCGGACCGAGCCAGGAGTGCACTGAACCGATGACGATCAAACCCGACCACTGGATCCGCAAAATGGCCCTGGAGAAGGGCATGATTGAGCCGTTTGAACCCGGACAGGTCCGCAACGGCGTGATTTCCTACGGCGTGTCCTCTTATGGGTATGACATCCGCGTTGCCGATGAATTCAAAATATTCACCAACGTCTTTTCGGCTGTCGTGGATCCCAAGCATTTCGATCCCAAATCCATGGTTGATTTCCGCGGCGATGTCTGCGTGATCCCCCCGAATTCTTTCGCACTGGCCAAAACCGTGGAGTATTTCCGCATTCCGCGCAGCGTTCTGACCGTTTGCGTCGGCAAGTCCACATACGCCCGCTGCGGGATAATCGTCAATGTCACGCCATTTGAGCCGGAATGGGAAGGGTTCGTCACCCTGGAGATCTCCAATACCACCCCGCTGCCGGCCAAGATTTATGCCAATGAAGGCATCGCCCAGGTGCTGTTTTTCGAGTCGGATGAAATCTGCGAGGTCTCCTACGCTGACAAGAAAGGGAAATACCAGCACCAGCAAACCATCGAACTGCCAAAGCTGTAATCCCGCAACCGTAAATATACCCGGGCGTATACTTTTTAATGTGGTTCGGGTCATGGGCCCAGGTGGACACAAGAGAAAGACGAATTTAGCAATTCCGGAGAAGGAGGAATTTTATGGATTGGCTTTCAGACCCCCAGAGCTGGATCGCCCTGCTCACCCTGACTTCCCTAGAAATCGTCCTGGGTATCGACAACATTATCTTCATCTCTATCCTCTCGTCCAAGCTTCCTGAAATGCAGCAGGACCAGGCCCGGCGCTGGGGTTTGATCCTCGCCATGGGCTTGCGCGTGCTGCTCCTGTTTTCCTTGAGCTGGCTGACGAGCCTGACCGAGCCGCTATTCCATGTTTGGGAATTCGAAGTGACCGGGCGGGCGATCATCCTGTTCCTGGGCGGCCTGTTCCTGCTCGGGAAAAGCACCTTCGAGATCCACGAGAAACTGGAAGGAGAATCTCACGAAACCGGGGTCCGGGACCAGGTTTCCTTCAGCAGCGTGATATTCCAGATCCTGATGCTGGATATCGTCTTTTCCCTGGACTCGGTGATCACAGCAGTCGGCATGGCCGATGAGCTTGCTATCATGGTGGCCGCGGTGGTGATCGCTGTCCTGATCATGCTGTGGGCAGCCGGCCCGATCAGCGATTTCGTTAACGAGCGGCCAACCCTGAAAATCCTGGCGCTCAGCTTCCTGCTGCTGATCGGCTTTTCCTTGATGGCGGAAGGGCTGGAACTCCATATTCCCAAGGGATACATTTACTTCGCGATGGGCTTTTCGTTCCTGGTTGAGCTCTTGAATATGCGCCTGCGCAAGCGGGGCGAACCGGTCAAGCTGCACAACGTCCCGACCACAAAACAGGTGGAAAGCTCCTGACTTATCTGGCGTTTGCTACAAAGGAAGCTTTACGGTAAACAGGCTGCCTTCCCCCAGATAGCTTGTCACCTGAATTTCCCCGCCGTGCTGGGCGATCACCTGGTGGGCGATCGCCAGGCCCAATCCGAGGCCGCCGAACATATGCCCTTCGACTTGGTCGAGGTGGTAAAAGCGGTCGAAGATATAGGGCAGGGCTTCTTCCGGGATGCCCACCCCCCAATCCCGGATCCGGACGGCAATTTCCTGGCTGCCGGATAAGCCGACGGTCACCACCACCCTGCCGCCGCCCGGGCTGAACTTAATCGCATTTTGGATGAGGGCGGAGAAAACACGTTCCAGGCTCTTTGCCCCGCCGCGCACCTGCGGCAGGTCGTTCTCAAACACAGTTTCGATATTCACACCGTTCTCTTTGGCGTAATTCCGCTGGGAATTGACCGCCACCCTGACCACGCTGCCCAGATTCATCGTGTCCGGCTCGGGCATAATCAGGTCCATTTCCTGGAGAAATAAAATATCGTTGACCAGGGCGATAATTTTTTGCAGGTTGGAAGCCGCTGTTTCCAGAGCATCGTCGAGCTGATCGGGAGCGACTATCCCCATCTTAACCCCTTGCAGGAAACCTGTCGCTGCCGTCAACGGCGTGCGCAGTTCGTGGGCGATTGCAGTCAGAAATTCGCGCCGCGCGAAGTCCATCTCCGCCAGCTGCTGGTAAGCCTGTGCCAATTCGCCAGCCTTCAACCGCAGGTCCTCCACCGACATCTCGTTTGTCTCGCGCAGGCGCTCGCTTACGACCCGGACCATGGCCATGGAAACGTTCGAGTTGCGGCTGAGCAGGCGGTTGAACGACTCCCTGGAGATCTCCATCACTTCCGTGGTGCCGACCGTGGTGATGGTCGCCATCCGGGGAGCGTCGTGAAGCAGGGCATACTCCCCGAAGAAATCCCCTCTGCCGAGTGAATTGAGGGTCCGTTCCTCCGATTCGCTGACTTTCTTGCTGACCCGGACCTCTCCCTCCACAATGATGTAAAAGGTCGATTCGACCTGCCCTTCCTGGCACAGAACCTGGTCGGCGGGATAGGTCCGAATCTCGGCGATCGAAATGAACTTATCCGCTTCCTGGGGCGAAATATTCGGAAACGCTTTCTGAATGATCTCCTGCAGAAACGGGTCAGAGCTAACCATCCTACCTCCGCTGGGCTTTTATTTCCAAACGATCGCAGGCTGTCAAGGTTTCACTCCAAAAAATATCAGCAGCGTATTGCCATATTTCCTGCGATCGGCTTCCTGGAGGGTGGAGAAATGCACCCGCTTTTCTTCGCGCGGGTCGATCTGGACGATCGCTTCCGCATCCGCCGCCAGCCAGCCGCCTTGCGCATCAAAAACCTGCAATGCTTGCAGCCATAACCCCTGGTACTGGGGCGGTGCGATATAGACCAGGTCGAATGCCAGATCTGGAGGGGTTTCCAGAATTTTGAATGCATCCGCCCGCAGGACCTCCGCCATCCCTCCGAGGCCGGTCAGCCGCAGGTTGGCCTGGATCGTCCGTATTGCTGCCGGGTGCCGGTCCACGAAGCGCACAAATCGGGCACCCCGGCTGAGCGCCTCGATGCCTACAGAGCCCGTCCCGGCAAACAGATCCAGCACAGTTGCCCCATGGACACGGTCGCCGAGGATGTTGAACAGGTTTTCTTTGACCCGGTCGGTGATCGGGCGGGTCGAGTCTCCCGGCACGCGCTGCAGCTTGCGCCCTTTGACATCACCACCGATCACCCGGATACCGCTCATTTGCCCTCGACCACCCGGCGAGCCGCTTCAAGATTCCCGTACGGCGCCGTGATCGGCACCACGCAGCCAGTCCCCAAAATGAACCGGCGGCCTGCGGTCAAGCGAATGGCATCTTCCGCCTCCGCCCGGACCTGTTTGGGGGAGCCGAGCACCATCGTCTCCCACTGGCGCAGGCCGCCGCAGACCGCTCCCTTGAAAAGGGACTTACCGGCTTTCAGGTCGGGTTTGCTTTCCCTGTCGTGCCAGTTGATCACGTGCACCGGCAGATCCGTCACCCGGTCAAACATTACCTCGCTGCCGTGAAGGTGAAGGATATTCAGCCAGAAATCCCCGGCCGCCTCCAGGATGCGGCGGTGGTAGGGCAGGCAGCGGGAATCAAATTCCTCGCCCGAAAATTTATGGTATTGGGCGTATTGCATGGCATAAAAAATCCCTGCCACACCGGTCCCCTTGAGCTCGTCGATAAAATCCAGGGTTGTTTCGGTGATGGTATCGAGCGCCCGAGTAAATGCATCCGGGTGCCGCCGGAAATCGGCCAGCATCCGCTCCTCTCCGGCCAGCTTGCGGGCCTGGCCGAAGGGGCTGAAGATGGTCATCACAACCGGTGTGCCGGGGCCAAGCGCACGGGTGATACTCCGCAACGCTGCCAGCTGGTCACCGAGCAGGCCGCTGCGAGGCTCCAGCTTCTGCAGCGAAGCCCAGTCGTCCGGATGGCGGACTCCCCGTTCCAGGTAAGCACGCGTGCCCTCTGGTTCGCCGCGCCATTCGTCCGTCACCCCCCAGCCTTTGACCATGTAGGTCGATTCCGGAGTGACTTTGAGCAGGTCAAAGTCAAATGTTTTTTGAAACTCGATATGGGCGGCGGCCAGCCGGCCCGGGTGCTGGTCGTCGACCGGGAAATGCCGCCACAGCGCTATTGGGACCCGGTCGGGGGTCTCCCCTGCCAGGACGGTTTCCAGCCGCTCACGGTGGTCCATCATGCCGAAGGCGCTCCTTTTTGCGGGTAATCTGCCTCCAGGATCGAAGTGATCTGGGACTCCTCTTCCTCCTGGACCTGGAAATAATCGCTGATGAACGAGGAACGGCGCAGGCGAAGCGCCATCGGCGCCACGGCGCGCAGGTCATCCGGATCGACCTCTTCCCGACCGTCCGAGGCGGCATAAGCACGGGCGGCCTCAAAAAGCGTGATCTCCGCCCGCAGGGAGGCGATTTTGAGACTATCGATCATCGCCAGGCCCTGGTGAGCGATCGGATCCGGCAGGCGGACCTCCGGCAGAATGGCACGAGCGGTTTCAATCTCTTGGCGGGCGATCCGGGAGGCTTCATCATATTCAGCTGCGATCCCGTGGGCGTTGGTGTAGTACGCCCGCACGCGGCGGTAGGCCTCCAGCCGCTCCTCCGGATCCTCCAGCCCGCGCACCATAATCCGCAGCCCGAATCGGTCCAGAATCTGGGGCCGCAGCTGGCCCTCCTCCGGGTTCATCGAGCCGATCAGGACAAAGCGGGAGTGGTACGTGGCAGCCACCGGCCCCCTCCGGACTGTGTACTGGCCTTGCGCTGAGGCGTCCAGGATGGCGTCAATGATCATATCGGAAAGCAGGTTGACTTCGTCGATGTAGAGCAGGTGTCGGTCGGCCTGCGCAAGAATGCCCCGACGGATGCGGAAGCGATTGGCCTCGGCCGCCTGCTCATCCACCCCACCGACCACATCCTCCAGGCGGGTGTTCAGGGGCAGTTCGAAAAGGCGCACCCGGTCCAGGCGAGCAAGCGGTTCCCCCTGGCCGAACTTCCTGGCACAGTCCGGGCACACCGCCTCGAAGCCCCGCATCTCCACATCTTCCGGCATGCAGCCGAAACCGTTGACGCACAGGCTGCGAGGGACATCGGGCAGCAGCTCCGCCAGGCTGCGCACAGCGGTCGTTTTCCCCGTACCGCGCGGGCCGACCAGGAGAACGCCACCGATGGCGGGGTTGATCAACGCCAGCAGGAGCGCCAGCTTCATTTCCTGCTGGCCGACGAGCGCCAGAAAGGGATACGGCCGGGTATCGACAATGCCGGTCTCTTCGGCCGGCGTGACGGCTGCCATGTTACGCCCCGAAACCCGGTCGATCAGCTCTTTGAGCGACCGGGGCCCAGGCATGCTGCTGTCGTCAGAAAATGTTTCTGGGGATGGTGATTCTTGTTCAGTCATTCGCGAAAGCCGGCCTTCACTTCTTCCGGGCCTGCTTGCGATATTCCTGCCGCAGGCGGCCCTCCTCAAAACGCTGGGCCTCTTCGTCCGACTCCGTGACCAGTTCTGGGACCGGGACAGGCCGGCCGCGTTCGTCCAGGGCGACGTATACGAGGTAGGCGGTGTTGGTGTGGGTGCGCAAACCGGTGATCGGGTTTTCGGCCACGACCTGCACCTCGCATTCAATAGAGGTGGTACCGGTATAGCTGACTTCGGCGGCGATGGTGACCAGGTCGCCGATCAGGATTGGCTGCCTGAAGGTCATCTGGTCCAGCGCCACCGTCACGACACGGTATTGGGCGTGCCGCATGGCAGCCAAAGCGCCGGCCTCATCGACAAGCTTCATGATCCAGCCGCCATGGACGTTGCCGAGAGTATTGGCATGCGTGGGGGTCATCAACTGAGCGATGATCACCCGGTTTTCGGAAGTGGATTTTCCGGGGGATTTCGACCGTGCCCGTTCGCCTGTCTCAGCCACGCTCAATCCATATCTTCCCGCAGTTCCCCCGCGTCCGTGGTGGACAGCTTTTCCGGCTCATCCTCCAGGACGTCGACAATGGAAAAAGAGATCTCCGACATCAGCGGGGCCAGCGGCACATTGGCGGGGGTCACAACACGCTCCGGTTGGGGCGGGGGTTCCAGGCGGGGCTTGTCAAACGAATACGTCCGTTTTCGCAAAATGCGCGGGCCGTCGGCGAGGTCGCCCACGAAATAACCGAGCACGGAATACACTTCCCGGTCCGGAGTGACAAAACCGATCCATTCACCGGTGACGCTATAAATGTACGGGTAGGCCATAAAAGCACCAAGGTCGCCGGATGTCGTGTAAATTGGGATTAAGCGGATTTGGATGGACATGTCGCCTGAATTATACACTGGCAGCCCCCTCGGCACCTCCTTGAAGCCCGCTCCAATGTTCGCGGTCAGCCGGTGGCTTTTACGTCGGAATAAGTCCAGTAGCGGTTGACGAAAAAATTCCAGAACAGCACGATCACCATCCCACATGCCAGCGTGAGGTTATGGACCATAAAATCAGTTGGAAGGGGAAGCGAAAAGCCAGAAAGCAGGCTTCCAAAGACGGTTTCTAGCTGGACGAAGATGGTTGTTCGAATCCCGACCCCGATCAGGTTTACGATAAAAAACTCCAGGAGTTGGCGCCTCATCCGCTTGGAGCGCGAGTCGGGGTAGGTCCAATACCGGTTCCAGATGAAATTGCTCATCACGGCAACCGAGAATGAGATCACATTGGATATGACGGGTTCGACACGGAAAACCGAGATCATCAGGTTGAAAACCCCGAAATCGACGACAGCGCCGATCGTCCCGACGATCGCAAAGCGGACGAATCGGACGCGCTCTGCTTTGTGGCGCAGAATCATGACTGTCCAAGCTGGGATTTGAAATACTGGATGGTCTTGCGGATCCCCTGCTGCAGGTCGACCTGCGGTTCCCAGCCAAGAATCTGGCGCGCCCTGGTGATGTCGGGCCGTCGCCGTTGGGGGTCCCCCTCGGTGCGCTGGTTCTCAAGGTACATGATGCCGGCCTGGTTTCCCGTCAACTCGTTGATCAGCTGGGCAAATTCCAGGACGCTGGTCTCAACGGGGTTCCCGATGTTGACCGGGTCGTGCTCTTCGGATACCAGAAGGCGAACGATCCCCTCCACCAGGTCCGACACGTAGCAAAAACTGCGCGTCTGGGATCCGTCCCCGTAAACGGTCAGCGGCTCTCCTTTGAGGGCCTGTTTGATGAAATTCGGGAAGACACGGCCGTCGTCGATATCCATGCGCGGGCCGTAGGTGTTGAAAATGCGGACGACGCTGGTGTTCAGCCCGTGAAAGCGATGGTAGGCCATCGTCAGGGCCTCGGCAAAGCGCTTGGCTTCATCGTAAACGGAGCGCTCCCCGATCGGGTTGACGTGCCCCCAATAGGTCTCCCGCTGGGGATGTTCCAGCGGATCGCCGTAAATTTCGCTGGTGGAGGCCAGCAGGTAACGCGCCTGGTTCGCCCGGGCGACCCCCAGGGTTTTGTGGGTGCCCAGGGCGCCTGCCTTCATGGTCTGGATCGGCAGGTTGACATAGCCGAAGGGGGAGTTTTTGTTCGGGCTGGCGGGCGAAGCGAAATGCATCACGGCATCCAGCCGGCCGGGCACGAAAATATGGTTGGAGACATCGTGCTCGAAAAATGTAAAATTGGTGTTGCCTGCCAGGTGGCTCAGATTTTCCCGGTTTCCGGTGATGAAGTTGTCCATCCCGACAACCTGGTGGCCATCTGCAAGCAAGCGGTCCGCCAGGTGGGAACCCAGAAATCCGGCGGCACCGGTGATCAAAATTCGCATCATGAATCCTGTCCAGAAAATGATTTGGGCCGGGCTGTGTCCCTGGCTTATTGGATCGCCAGCCCTACCACGGCCTGTTTACAACGAAAGACAGCCTTTGCTGTTACCACCCCGGAACGGCTGGGAGGCAAAATGGTCAAGGTATTTTAGTCTGGAACAGGAGAATGTCAAACCGCCTGCCGGCGGATCCTAGCGCCAATCCAGCCGATCGATCAGTCCGTCCCCGGAGAGCTGGAAGGATGCGCCGCTGGCCGAATCGACCAGCCACAGGTTTCCCTGGTACAGAAATGCGATCCAGTAGCCCGACGCCCCCTGAGCCACATCCGGTGACCAGAGCACAGCTTGCGGTTCGATGCCCGGCTGCCCCTCCCCGGGGAACAGCAACCGGTGGTTGGAACCGTCCCGGTCCATAACCACCAGACGGTAGCGGCTGGTGTCACTTTGGGTCGGGAAAAACGCCTGCAAAAAGGCAATCTGGTAAGCGAGCTCTCCGGATTCGCGCACCTCGATCGGGGAGGGGACCGGATAGGCGAACATGCCCGTCCCCGCTACCAGGTGGATCGGGGATCCGCCCTCCAGAGGCACGGCGGTCAGATCGAAATTCGGCGATTCCTCGGGCGAAGCGGCCCCGGCGGCCGCCGCATGGTTGACCGAAAACAGGATGTTCCCCGTCGGCGACCAGCTCAGGCCCGGCACCCAGGCCCAATCACTCTTGGTGTTGTAAGCCTGGATATCCAGAATCGGCCGCAGGAAAGCATCCAGATCCTCGCGCAGGTCGATCACACCGATACCGTCGGGGCGGGCATAAGCCAGCCGCAGCCCGTCTGGGGCGAAGGAAAAGGACATCCCCCACCAACCATAGATCCCCCCGGCGTTCGAATCCAGCACCATGCCCGGCTTGGCCACCCACCCGCTGGTGCTGAAGCTCACAAACTGGAGGTCGTTATTGGCCTGCCAGCCCGGGGCAGTTTCTCGCGGCTCAACGGTTGAATACGCCACCCGCAGGGTGGAATTGGGCACCCAATCTGCAAAGTGGATGATATTGCGGGCCTGAAGGTCGATCAGGATCTCGTCGTCTCCAACGATTTTTGCAGCCCAAAGCGTGTTGATCTGCCCCAGCTCCTCCGACCGGCGGGTGAAAAGCAGCCATTCCCGGTCCGGGGAGAGCTTGAAAACCTGGCCGTCCAGGTCCCCGGTGGTGATCACCGGCCTGCGGTTGCCGGTGTTGTTTTCAATCACCCAGGCGTTTCCGGCGGAAAGGTAAGCCAGCCGCCCGGTGATGTCCACTTGCTGAAATGGCACCTGGCTGCCGACCATTACGATTTCGGGGACCGGTTCGCGAATGATGACGGTCTTGACCTGGCCCGCCGAGACTTCCACGTTGTCCTCAAAAACACGCCGGATAGTGACTTCGTGCAGGCCGTTCACACCCGGCTGGATCAGGCGGGTCTCCCCTTCCGGCAGTGACTCATTGCGCACGATCTGTTTCTCAAACGGAATGACCACCTCTTCCACATTGAACTCTTCCGTCACCCGCACGATCGTGATTTCACTGCCGTTTTCCAGCACCGTGTACAAAGGCGGATCGCTGCGGTCGGGGTTTTCAAAAGACACTCCAGCGGCATCCAGGGCATCTTGTGCCGTGCTGCCAGCGGGCACGGAGATCTCCCCGGTCGAACCGTCTGCGGTGATCCGCACCAGAATAGCGGACTGGGTGACCTGCGGCGCCGAACATCCCACCAGGACCAGGCAGGCTGTTAAAATTCCTGCGCAAGTGAGAAAGAGGTTACGCGTCAGATACCTCATGATCCCGGCGAGGTTCGTTCTACTGCTGAACCGTACCGCTGATGTACAGTTCCCCCTGCGCGATAGTCATATCGGTCAACCGGAAACCGGTAGCCTGGGTCGCGGCCTGTCCGGTCAGCATCTCGTTGACCGTAAAAGAAATCGTATCCAGGATCTCCACCGGGATCGGGATAATCCCAACTTTGCCGGAAGTCACTTCGATGCGCGGCAGGCCGTCCGCCGCGATG
>JBFKII010000040.1:0-18939 GCA_041632295.1 Anaerolineales bacterium
CCCCCCGGCGATCGTCTCGTAATAGGTAAACGGCCGTGGGGGATCGTGCCGGGGATCCATGCCTCCGATCAGCGTGTTGTTCATCGTCCCCTGGCTGGCGGCAGGAATCCTATCCGGGAGGGCCTTGGCCAGCGCACCGAGCAGCACATCGGTGATCCGCTGGGAGGTCTCGACGTTGCCGCCGGCTACCGGGGCCAGGCGCCGGGCGTTCACGACGCTGCCCAATGGGGCGATCACTTCGATCGGCACCATCGCCCCGGCGTTGTTCGGCACGTCCAAACCGAGCAGGCTGCGGAAAACGTAAGCCACGGCGGAAAGTGTGATGGCATAGACCGCGTTCACGCTGCCGCGCTGCTGTGGTGCAGAGCGGCTGAAATCGACCACCGCCCTGTCCCGCTCGATGGTGAGGGTTACCCGGATGGGGATAGGACCCGCAGATATCCCGTCCCCATCCAGGAAATCCTCAAATTCATACCGCCCTTCGGGAAGCGATCGGATCAGGCTGCGGGCCAGCCTCTCCGTGTAGGCCATCAGTTCCCCGGAATAAAATTCCAGCTGCCGGGCTCCATAACGGCTCACCATTTCCTTGTAGCGCGCCACGCCGCGCCGGTTTGCAGCCAGTTGGGCGTGCAGGTCCCCGGCCCGCTCCTCCGGAGTGCGAACGTTTGCCAGCAACAGGTCCCAGGCATCCCGGTTGATCTGGCCGGCTCGCAGGATCTTGATCGGGGGGATGACCACACCTTCCTGAATCAGCTCGGTTGCAATCGGCATCGAACCCGGCTTCATCCCGCCGACGTCGGCGTGATGGGCGCGGGAGGCTGCGAATCCGAACAGGCGGGGAGTCTCAGATTCGCCATGGATAAACACCGGCGAAACAAGGGTGATATCCGGCAGGTGGGAGCCTCCCAGATAGGGATCGTTGAGGATGATCACATCCCCCGGCAGCAGGTCCGGTTCACCGCTTGATGTCATGAAAGCATCCCGTGCGGAACGGACCGAGATCGGCATGGCACCCAGGTGGACGGGAATGTGGGCTGCCTGCGCCACCATTCGGGCCTGCGAATCGAACAGCGCACAGGAGAAATCCAGACGCTCCTTGATATTCGGGGAAAAGCTCGCCCGCCGCAGTACGGCGCCCATTTCCTCTGGGATGGCCGCGAACAGGTGCTTGAAGATTTCCAGCCGGATCGGGTCCGCCTGGGCAGGCTCAATTTGGTTCATATGTCCACCTGAATTTCGATATTCCGATATGGGTCGACCTCCGCCCGGTCCCCCTGCGGGACCAGGATGGTGGTGTCGAAGCGCAGGATCACAGCCGGGCCGTGGATCCGGTTTCCCGCCCGCAGCGCTCCAAAGTCGTAAAAATCTACCGGTTGAAATCCCTCTGCAAGCCAGACCGGCCGTTTTCCGACATGAGCAGCGCCCGGATCAGCCCCGCGAAACGGCTGTGCCTGAAAAACCGGTCTGGCCACGGCGGCGCGCGCCTGCACCCGGATATTGACGATTTCGATCTCCCCTCCCGGAGGGACGTATCCGTACATTTCCTCCTGCGCCTGCAAAAAGCGGTCCGGCCAATCCGGCTCGAAAGGGACTCGCAGTTCGTACGATTGCCCGCGGTAGCGGACCTCCAGGTGCCGGGAAATTTCGACTGTATGGGCTGGGATCCCCTCCGCGGCGAGATCGTCCCTTCCCTGCGCTTCCAGTGGGGTAAACAGCTTATCCAGGCGCCCGTACTCGGCATTGCCCGGCAGCATGAGCGTTCTGGCGTAATCCTTCACCACGTCGGCCAGCAGCATACCCAGCGCGGAAAAAGTAGCGGCGTGCCGCGGCACCAGCAGGCGCCGGATCCCCATTTCGCGCGCCAGGCTGGCGGCATGCAGCCCCCCCGCACCGCCGAAAGAAACGAGGGCGAAATCGTGTGGGTCGCGCCCCCGCTCCACCGAAATGACGCGCAGCGCCCGGGCCATGTGCGCCTCGGAAACTCGCAGGATTCCGACCGCCGTTTCCTCCAGCGTCAGCCCCAGCGCTTGGGAAAGCGGCCGTACGGCATTTTCGGCCAATTCCCGAAAGAGCGGCATTTCACCTCCCAGGAAATGGTCCGGCTGAATTCGACCCAGCAGCAGGTTGGCATCCGTCACGGTCGCAGCCGGAGTACGGTCCTGTTGCGCCCGCCCATAGCACGCCGGTCCTGGGATGGCCCCGGCCGATTGCGGGCCGACCCGCAGATTCCCTCCAGGGTCGATATGGGCGATGGACCCGCCGCCTGCACCGATGGTGTGGATATCGAGCAGCGGGATCCCGATCGGCAGCCCGGCGATCTGCCCCTGGGTAGTCAGTTCGGGTTCGCCATCGATCAGGGCCACATCCGTCGAAGTGCCTCCCATGTCGAAGGTCAGGGCGCGGACCTGCTCCCCCGCCTCCTGCGACAACCCGGAGAGCGCCCGGGCAGCGATGATCCCTCCCGCCGGACCCGAAAGGATGCAGCGCACTGCATTCCGGCGGGCTTCCCGCGGGGAAATCACCCCTCCGTTAGACTGCATGATGCGCAGGGAGGTGGGACCAAGCGCATCTTCCAGATTTCCCAGGTAGCGGTCCATCACCGGGGAAACATAAGCATTGACCGCCGTGGTTGCGGTGCGTTCGAATTCCCGGTATTCCGGCAGGATCTCGTGGGAAACGGACACCCGCATCGATGTGCGGCGCAGGGCCTCGGCCAATTGTTTTTCATGGGTGGGGTTGGTGAAACTGAATAAAAGACAAATCGCCACGGATTCCACACCTGCATTTTCCAGCCTTGCAAGCAGGGGGGGCAAAGCCGCCAGGTCCAGGGGGCGAAGCGCACGTCCGGTGTGATCGACACGTTCCTCAACCTCAAACCGCAGTTCGTCCGGGATCAGGGTTTCGGGGAGCGACGGGGCCAGATCGTACAGGCCCGGCCGGTCCTGGCGACCGATGGCCAGTACGTCACGGAAGCCGGCGGTGGTCACCAGTGCCGTCCTGGCCCCCTTCCGCTCCAGCAGCGCATTGGTCGCCACCGTCGATCCATGGACCAGGGCGGAGACTGCTGAAGCCAGAGAAATACGTCCCAGCCCTTCCAGGACCGCCCGGGCGGGATCGTCCGGCGTGGAGGGGATTTTGAAAGATTCGAGAAGTCCACCGGCCGGGTCGAAAACGACAAAATCGGTGAACGTGCCGCCTGTATCGATCCCCACCCGCAAGCCCGTCCCAAGGGGAACCTCGCTCATCCCCCGTCCTCAGGGGCGGCAAAGGTCATCTCCACCAGCGCGATCCCGGTCAGCAGCCCGACGATCAGGCCGGCGACCCCGGCAGAGAGTGCGGTTTCCCAGCGCGCCAGGCCCCAGCGGCCATCGGTCACGATGAGCAGAGCACGGTCGAGCCAACCGGCACCCGCAACCCCCAGAGGGAGGGCCAGCAGGTTTGCCCACAGCCAGCGGCCCGGTTTCAGCACAATCGCCCGGCAGAACAGCGATTGAAAAAGGGCGCAGCTGGCCCCAATCACAAGCCCGTACAAGGCAACGGAAAGCCCCAGCCCTGCCAAAAGGTTGGCGAGCAGCGCGGCCGGCAACCCCAGGCCCCAGCCCAGCGCGCTGGCCGGCAGCCACCAGAAAGCCCCCGAAAACCGCCTGCGCAGGTACAGCCACTGCCCCACCCCGGTCAGACCTCCGGTCAGGATACCAAGCAGGCTCATGCTGAGGGCCACTTCGAAAATGACCCCGGCGCTCCCTTCGACCAGCACCACCCGGCCGACAGGGAGCCCGGTCAGGCCGGCAGCCATCCAGCCCAATGTGGTCAGAAGAGTGAAAATCGCCCAGTGCCGGCGTGCCCGGTCGCGGGTATGCGGGTTCTGGAGCAGGAGAAAAAAATCGTAGATCATTCCGGCCTATTAATATTTGAGAACATGGGGGTTATTGTACCCATCCTGAGGATTTCGAACCGGCCTGTGATATATTTGGAGCCGAAGTGTCCAGATTTAAGGAACCTTTTAACGGCCTGTCCCATCTGATAGGCGCATACCTGGCCCTGATCGGTACCGCCGTCCTGGTGTCGGCCAGCTGGGATGACGCTCCCAAGCGCCTGTCCCTGGCGATCTACGGCGCCAGCCTGACTGCCATGCTGGCCTCCAGCGCCGCGTACCATTCGATCCGCTGCAGCCCGGACCGCGTTCGCCGTTTCCGAAAAATTGATCACGCCTCGATTTACGTGCTGATCGCCGGCACCTACACCCCATTATGTTTCAACCTGTTCAGCGGATTCTGGAATTGGGGCCTGCTTTCCATTATCTGGACGATCGCCATCCTGGGTATGATCGGAAAGGCGCTTTACATCAGCCAATCGGACTGGTTTTTCGTCAGTATTTACCTGGGTGCAGGCTGGTTCTCGGTGCTGGCTGCAGGCGAGATCCTGCGGGTGCTGCCGGCCGGCGCCATCCTGTGGCTTATCGGTGGAGGCCTGCTTTACACCGTCGGCGCGATCCTGATGGCCGGCAAGCGGCTGGATTTCATGCCCGGGGTCTTTGGGCACCATGAAGTCTGGCACCTGTTCGTAGCCGGGGCCGCATTTTGCCATTTTATGCTCATGCTGCAGTACGTCGTCCCACTGCCGCGAGTGGTTTGAAGCGACTTACTTCCTTACTCATTACTTCATTACTCATTACTTCATTACGAAAGAGTAATGAGTAATCAAACATGGAAACAATGAACGATAATCATTCAATCCCTCCAGACAACCTCAATGAGATCGGCGTGCTCAGGCGCCGGGAGATCGAAGCGCGCATCCTGGCCCCTTTCGTCGAGGCGCTAGCGGACACCTTTGACCGGCAGATCGTCCTGGAAGTGTTGCGGGATACGGTCATCCGTGTCGCCCGGCAGCAGGGCGGCGAACTTGCGCAATCGATGGGAGATTCGGGGTTGGAAAGCTTCTCTGAGACTTTGCCTGCCTGGACTCAGGACGAAGCCCTATCGATCGAGGTGCTGGAAAAAAATGCCGGCCGGTTTTCGTTCGATGTCACCCGCTGCCGCTATGCCGAAATGTACCGCGCCCTGGGGACCCCCGAACTCGGTGCGCTGCTTTCCTGCAACCGGGACGCGGCCCTGATCGAGGGATTCAATCCGCAGGCACAGCTGACCAGGACCCAGACCATCATGGAGGGGGCGGCGAGCTGCGACTTCCGTTATCGGCTGAGTTCGGAAAACACGCCGGACTTTTGAAAAATCCCGTCTGCTTTCGATGTCCAAACGCCCGCGAAAACTGAATTTGCCGGCCCGCATCCGGCATTGGCTCGGCTGGAACCGCTCATCGTATTATCTGATGAGCGCCTTTGTCCTGACGCTGATCCTGCTCGGCTACGTCTGGTGGCCTTTAGCGGAAGAGTACCTGTCTTATATCCCCTGGGACGGAGCGTGGTGGCGCTACATCGACTGGTTGTTGATCAATATTTTCCTGTTCATGTCCCTGACCATCATGGCAAAAGCGGACCTGCGGCAGGATTTTCGCATCATCCTGGTCGGACTGGCCGGGGGACTGGTGATCGAGAGCTGGGGCACCCAGACCGAAATCTGGACCTACTACACCAACGAACGGCCGCCCCTGTGGATCATACCGGCCTGGCCGATCGCCAGCCTGAGCATCGACCGCCTGGTCTGTTTCCTGGACCGAGGATTGAAGGCATTGGGAACCGAGAGGCGCTCGAGTCCTCCAACGGCAGTCTGGCGGGTTGCATATTGGATCGTTTTTCTGCTGTACGGGGGGATTCTGCTCGAGTATGTGGCTCCCACGATGGACAAACCTCTCACCTTGCTGGCCGTGCTGACGGTAGTGTTCCTGACCCTGACGCCGACCGATCACCGGCTGGCGCTGATCACTTTTGTAGCCGGCAGCGGCCTGGGATATTTCCTTGAGCTGTGGGGCACCACGCGCGAGGCCTGGACGTACTACACGCTCGCCCGGCCCCCGGTTTTCGCGGTGCTGTCCCACGGGCTGGCAGCGGTCGCGTTCTGGCGCGCAGTCCGAGTGTTGGATGGATTTCTCAGAAGGTTGCGAATCGCCCGGGGTTGGTTTTCGCCAAGCGAACCGGCCGGGATCCACCTGGAAAATTTGAGCGGAGAAGATTGAGGGCACGGCAATACCAGGGCTACTTGTTCCTGCCGGAGGACATCGAAAATGCAGGAACCTTACAAAAGAATCGCTTATGTCTGGGATCCGAACTCCCCGATTCCGGAGGCGCCCCACAGGCTGACTTTTCGGCCGGTCCAAAGCATCGGGAAAGAGACCTTCTCCGGCCTAGTGGCCCCCATCATGGCTGATGCCCTTGATCGCAGCGACCGGAAAGAAGTCGCCACGATGGGGGCGTCTGAGGCGGCCAGGCAATTTTTGAGCGAGGCATCGGAATGGTTTGATTTCCAGGCGGACTGGTGGCAGGTGGCGTCCGGCAGGCAGGGGCAGCTCGTCGGCTTTGTCCTGCCGGTGCTAATCCGTGGGGAGGAAAAGGACGGGCTCGGGGACGGGACTTTTTATTATCTCGGTGTGTTGCCCGGCCATCGTGGAAACGGGTACATAATTGACCTGCTGATCCATGGAACTGCCACCCTGCACAAAATTGGGGAATGGCGAATTTACTCCGACACCGATGTGAACAACGCTCCGATGATGCGGGCCTTTTTGGCGGCCGGGTACCAATAACATGGCCCGCCAAAGTCCGTCCCGCTGTAAGCGGCTGGCCAGGCTGGGGAAATCCCTGGGGCCTGGGTTGTCCCGGAAAACCTGACTGAACCGCCGCATAAAGGATACAATTAGCCAGCCAAACTCTTTACGCTTTACGCATTACTCAATTCTCATTACTCATTACTCTTTACTCTTTACTCTTTACTCATTACTCTTTACTCATTACTCTTTACTTATTACTTCTAAATCTCCACCCCATGCCCCTGCCAACCCCTTTTCACGAACGCACAAGCCCCCTCAACCAGCGCAGGGAATGGCGGGATTGGTCGGGTTATCTGGGCGCCGGGGTGTACGAAACTCACCACGAGCGCGAGTATTGGGCAGTGCGCAACAGCGCCGCCCTGTTTGATGTCTCCCCACTGTTCAAATACGAAATCCAGGGTCCGGATGCTGTGACGGCGCTCAACCGCATCATGACGCGCGATATTTCCGGCTGCGCTGTCGGCCAGGTGGTCTATTCGCCCTGGTGCGATGACGACGGCAAGCTGATCGATGATGGCACCATCACCCGTCTGAGCGATCAGGCCTTCCGCGTGACGGCCGCCGACCCCAGCCTGCGCTGGTTCCAGGATGTGGCCTTTGGGATGGACGTCCAGATCGAGGACGTTTCCGAAAAACTGGCCGCCCTGTCGCTTCAGGGGCCCAACTCGCGGGCCATCCTGGGTTCGTTGTTCAAGCGGCTCGGGGAGCTGCCCTACTACCGCTGGCACAAAACTCGCCTGAACCGCAGGCAACTCGAAATCACCCGCACCGGCTACACCGGGGACCTGGGGTATGAGTTATGGATCCCGGCCGGGCAGGCCCTGAAAGCCTGGGATCGCCTCGAGAAGGCGGGCGGTCCTTACGGCCTGCAGCCGGCCGGACTGGCGGCTTTGGATATTGTCCGTATCGAAGCCGGCCTGATCCTCAACGATGTGGATTACATTTCTTCTCCCCGGGCGCTGATCCCAGACCAGAAATCCTCCCCCTTCGAGGCCGGCCTGGGCTGGACCGTACAGTTCACCGAGGGCAATAATTTCATCGGCCGCCGGGCGCTCGAAATCGAGAAGGCCCGCCCAACTGCCTGGGTGCTTGCCGGCCTGGAGATCGATTGGCGGTCCCTGGAGGCGATTTACGGCGCGGTTTCATTGCCGCCCCAGGTCACAGGCCGGGCCAATCGCAGCTCGGTCCCCGTGTATGTCGGGCACCGCCAGGCCGGATATGCCACCAGCCATACCTTCTCTCCGATCTTGAAAAAATATATCGCCCTGGCCACCCTTGAGGCCGCACAAGCCGCCCCTGGAACCCAATTGGAGGTCGAGTTTACGGTGGAACACCAGCGCCGGCGCGCCGCAGCCCGGGTGGTCCGGCTGCCTTTTCTCGATCTGGCACGAAAAAAAGCGACCCCGAAGGGCTGAAAGCTTCGCCGAACCCGATGAACATCGCCGCACCTTTTTCTAAAAGCCTGCATACTTTTCTGGCACAGCATCCCAACACTCGATACGACGCGATCATTATCGGCGGCGGCCACAACGGGCTGACCTGCGCGGCATACCTGGCCCGGGCGGGTAAAAAGGTGCTGGTGCTGGAAAAACGCCATCTGGTCGGCGGCGCCACGGTCACCGAAGAAATCGTGCCCGGTTTCAAGTTTTCGGTGTTTTCCTATGTCGTCAGCCTGCTGCGCCCGGAGATCATTCGCGAGTTGGACCTGCCACGCCACGGGCTGGCCATCCTGCCCCTGGAGAGCACGCTCACCCCGCTGGAAGACGGCGATTACATCCTTCGGGACAGCGACCACTGGGCCACGATCCGTAACCTGGCCCGTTTCTCCCCGCGGGATGCAGAGGCTTACGATGAGTACAGCCAGCAGATGTTTTTCATGGCCAAGGCGGTCAAACCGCTGCTGGGCATGGCCCCGCCGGACCCGGCCAGCCTGAACCCGCTCGAATTGATGCGGCTGGCGCGTCTGGCAGGCCATCTCAATGACCTCGATGAGGAACAGCTGTACACCTTTATTAAATTGATGACCATGAGCGCTGCGGATTTTCTGGGGGAATGGTTCGAATGCGACCCCCTCAAGGCGACCATGTCCGCCAGCGGCATCATCGGAACTTTTCTGGGGCCGCGCTCTCCCGGCACGGCTTATGTCCTGCTGCACCACTACATGGGGGAGATCGATGGGGTCTTTCGAGCCTGGGGTTTCCAGAAAGGCGGCACGGGTGGGGTGGCCGATGCCCTAGCCAGGTCGGCGGCATCCCATGGGGCCCAAATCGTCACAAATGCCCCGGTGGAAACGGTCATCACCCGTTGGGGCCGTGTGCAGGGTGTGGCCCTGGAGGACGGGACGATTTTTCAAGGAAAAACGGTGGTGTCTTCGCTCGATCCAAGGCGCACATTCCTCCAGCTGGTAGACCGCAAGCAGCTGCCCTCCGAACTGGTCAGCGACATCGAACGGTTCAACCTGCGCGGCTCGTCCGGAAAAGTCAACCTGGCTCTGGACGCACTTCCCTCGTTTACATGCCTCAAAAAGCCGCGCGGCCAGGACAGCCCCCTGCGCCTGGAGGCCGCCCTGAAAGGTGCGGTCTCGATCAGCCCATCGATGAACTACATGGAGCGGGCATACGACGACGCCAAACACGGCAACTTTTCCCGCCAGCCCTATATCGACATTATTTTCCCCTCGAAGATCGACCCCGGTATGGCGCCGCCGGGCAAGCATGTCATGTCCTGTTTCGTACAGTACGCGCCTTACGAGCTTGCGGAAGGAGAATGGGACGATGACCGGCGGGAGGCCTTCGGCGATGCCGTTGTGGACGCCGTGGCCGAATTTGCCCCCAACCTGAAAGACATCATCATCGGGCGGCAGGTAGTCAGCCCCAAGGACATCGAGCAGACCACCGGCCTGACGATGGGAAACATCTTTGCCGGGGAGCTCTCCCTTTCCCAGCTGCTGTTCCTTCGACCGGCGGCCGGATGGGCCAAATACCGCACCCCGATCCGCGGATATTTCCAATGCGGCAGCGGCACCCACCCCGGCGGGGGGATCACAGGCGCTCCCGGAAAGCTGGCTGCGCTGGCGATTTTGAAAAGGATATGATGAGCGGCGATTTCGATATTATCGTGATCGGCGCCGGCCACAACGGGATGATCGCCGCCGCGAACCTGGCCCAGGCCGGGCAGCGTGTCCTCGTCCTGGAACGGCGCGAGGTGCTCGGAGGGATTGCGGCGACCGAAGGGATCTTTCAGGAAGCCCTGGCGAACACCGGTTGGCCATCGGCATCCCTGCTGCGGCCTGAGGCCATTGCCGGCCTGGAGCTGGAAAGTCATGGCCTGGAAATTCCGGCTTCGAAGGCGCTGCTTTTCTCACCGAATCCGGATGGCCTCCCCATCACCCTGTGGAGCGATCCGGCCACCTCCGTCGAGTGGCTGAAAAAGACCGCCCCTCGGGATTTCTCCGCCTACGGCGATTACCTGGATTTCATGCGCCGCATGGCCGGCGTGCTTGCGGCCATGATGGTCCTGACCCCGCCTGCATTGAAGGGCCCTTATGATATCCGCAAGATTTGGCCCTGGGCCCGGGTGGCTTTGCAGGCCCGAGGTCTGGGTCGGCGCGATTTGATATCCTTCCTGCGCGTGCTGCCCCTCAGTGCCCGAGAACTGCTTGATGAGTGGTTTGATTCCCGGGCTCTGAAAGGAGCCCTCGGGCTTTTCAGCACACTTGGCACCATGCAAGGTCCCATGAGCCCGGGAACAGCGCTCAATCTGCTGTACCACCATACCGGCAGGCCGGACCCGGGCTTTGTGCGTGGTGGCATCGGCAACCTGTCCTCCGCTTTGCTCGGTTCGGCGCTAAAAATGGGGGTCGAGGTGCGAGTCAATATGCGGGTCCGGCGGATCATCATTGAAAACGGTAGGGCTGCCGGAGTGCAAACGGAGGATGGTGAGGAGCACCGGAGCGCGATCGTGATCTCCTCCGCCGCACCCGGGCGGACGCTATTGGATCTTGCCGGTGCCCCCCACTTGCCCCTGCGGACCGTCCGGCGCCTGCGCAACCTGCGCTACCGCGGCTCTACAGCCACTGTCCACTTGCTGCTCTCCGGGGTCCCGGACTTCGGCCAGTCGAGTCACGAGCAGCTCGCAGGCTACCTCACGTTCTGCCCCTCTTTGGACTACCTGGAAAAGGCGTATGACAACGCCAAGTACGGCCGTTTTTCGGATCAACCCGCCCTGCTCGGCCATCTGCCCAGCCTGGCGGATGAAGGTTTCGCGCCTCCCGGGAAGCATGTGCTTTCCCTGATTGTGCGCTACGCCCCATACCAGTTGAACGGCAAGGATTGGGATCAGAACCGCTCTGCCCTGGAAAAATCTGTGATGGGCATCCTGGAAAGGTATGCCGGCGGGTTGCCGGATTTGATCGAGTCTACACGGACGATTACGCCGCTGGATTACGAGCGTGTCTACGGATTGCCGGAGGGCGCCTGGACTCACGGCCAGATGGCGCTTGACCAGCTGCTGATGATGCGCCCCATACCCGGATTGGGGAGTTACCGCAGCCCGATCCCCGGCCTGTTTCTGACCGGCAGCGGCACCCACCCAGGCGGCGATGTGACCGGCGCCCCGGGCATGAACACCGCCAGGGAGGTGCTGCTGGAAATCACAGCGGAGTCGGGTGAAAAAAATACAGGGGTTTTGCAGCGGATTTCCGGCCGGTTCCGGCGCAGGGGAACGCTGCCTGGCGAGGGAGGAAAGCCGGGTGGTTCGTGACCCGGCATGGCCGCAGGGGACCGAAAGCCGGGGGTTGTTTTGAGCGGTAGGTTCCGCGCCGCCACTGTGATCACGCTGGCTCTCGCTCTAGGCGCTTGCTCGAATCTTGCAGCGCCTGCCCCAACGCCCACATATTCCCCGATCCAGGAGGAAGGCCTGCGGTTGTTCAACCTGAACTGCGCTTCCTGCCATGCGACCAGCCCTGAAACAATCATCGTCGGTCCCTCTTTGCACGAAATCGCGGTCAGGGCTGAGGAGCGCATCCCGGGGATGGATCCGCGCACCTATCTGCAGGTCTCAATCCTGGACCCGACTGCCTACATCGTGGAGGGCTTTCCGGACAGCATGCCGAAAGACCTGGGAAAACGCCTGACCGGCGAGGAGTTCGACGCCATCATCGATTACTTGCTGACCCTTGAATAAAGCCGCATAGCGGCAATACGGGAGGTGGATCTATGAAAACTTTCGGGAAACGCGCGCTGAAATTTGCCGGCTACCTGTTTCTGATCCTCGGCCTGGGCGTGCTCTCGCTGGGCTTTTTCTCAGTACCGGAAGATGAGCCCTTCGAACCGGAGGAATACGGTGCCGGATCCAGCAGCGTGCAGCCCTCCTGGACCGGCCTGCAGCGCGCCTTTCCAGCTGTCAATGGGGAGACCACGCCCGCCATGGCGGAACTGGGAAATCTGCTGTTCTACGACCCTGCACTGTCCCAGCAAAACGACATTTCCTGCGCTCACTGCCACCACCCCGATTTCGGGTTCAGCGATGGCCTGCCCCTGGCCGTCGGGGCGGGGGGACAGGGCGCCGGCCCCAACCGCACCGGCGGGGTCGGGCTGGGTCGCAGCACGCCCGGTCTGTGGAACACCGGCTTCTCCCGCCTGCTATTTTGGGACGGGCGAGTGGACTCTCTCGAAGAGCAGGCCATCACACCTTTGACCCACCCGGACGAAATGGCCGTTCAGGACCAGGAGGCCCTGTCGGAGGAGCTTGCTGCCATCCCAGGCTATCCCCCATTGTTCGAAGCGGCCTTTGGCAGCCCGGAGGTCACTTTCCGAAGAGTCACCATCGCGCTGGCAGCCTTCGAACGCGGCCTGGTCAGCCAGGACAGCCCCTTCGACCGCTACGCGGCGGGGGATTTCAACGCCCTTTCTCCGGCTCAGCGGCGCGGGCTCAACCTGTTCCGATCAGCGGCCTTGCGCTGCTTTGAGTGCCACCAGGCGCCGACCTTTGGCAGCGATACCTTGCGGGCGATCGGCGTTCCGGATGCAGAAGCGGGTTCCGAGCCGTTCAAAGTCCCCAACCTGCGCAATGTCGCACTGACCGCTCCGTACATGCACAACGGGGCCTTCGCGACTCTGGAGGAGGTCGTCCGGTTTTATGCGGACGGAGCGGGCAACGCGGACGGTTTGAGCGGCCTCGACCCATTTGTGATGGGTTTCGAGCTGACCGATCAGGAGGTTGCCGACCTGGTGGCATTCATGGCCGCCCTGACCGATGAAAGCGGGATGCCGGCAGTTCCAGTCGAGGTCCCCTCCGGGCTGCCGGTGGTCGATCGCCTGGACAACCCTGCCAGGGAGCTGGCCGCCGGCTTGAACACCGGCTCCAGCGATAAGCCGCCTGAAGATGGGGGCCCGCGCACCATCCGTGTCGAGGCCGGAGAATCGATCCAGGCGGCGGTGGACCGCGCCCGGCCGGGAGACATCGTCGAGATCGCATTCGGCACGTACCATGAAACCGTCGTGGTGGACATCAGCAACCTGACCCTGCTTGGGATGCCGGACGAGAGGGGGGGATACCCCGTTCTGGACGGGCGCGGGATCCTGGCTGATGCGGTGATCGCTTCCGGCAACAAATTTGAAGCCGGCTACCTGAAGATCATCAACTACACCAGCAACGGCGTCCTGGTCGAGGGGGTCACCGGGGTTCACCTTCACCACCTGTGGGCTGAAAATACGGGGGTTTACGGCCTGTATCCGGTCCAGAGCACGGACGTGCTGATCGAGGAAAGCGTGGTGATCGGGGCCAACGATGCCGGGATCTACGCCGGCCAGAGCACCGAGGTCGTGATCCGCAGGAACGAGGTTTACCGCAACGTTCTGGGTATCGAGGCCGAAAATACAGTCGCGACCGAAATTTACGACAACCACGCCCATGACAACACCATGGGTATCCTGGTGGTCTTGCTGCCGAACCTGACCTCCAAAGTCAGCCTGGATACCCGGGTCTACGACAACCTGATCGAGAATAACAACCACGAAAACTTCGCCCAGGAGGGGACGGCCGCCGCCCTGGCCCCTTCCGGGTCTGGGATTGCGCTGATCGGCGCCGATGGGGTGGTAGTCTTCGGCAACACTTTCCGCGGCAACAAGACCGCCGGGGTCGGGATATTCCATTTAAATATCGCATTTCCGCCGGAGCGCATCAATGTGCCGGCTACGCCCGAAAACATCCGCGTCCACGGCAACATCTTCGAGAATAATGGCTATGATGCGGATGCATTTGTGCGCGATATGGGCATCCCGGGCGCCGATATCCTGTGGGATGTCAGCGGCAATGGTGTGGCCCTGGACGAGGCCGAGGCAGAAGCTTTTCCACCCATGGTTCCTACCAGCCGGTGGCCCCAATTCGCCTACAACATCTACTGGCGGCTGCTGAATTTCTTGATCGGCTTGTTGTAGGAATACCTTAAAGTGCTAGAACATCACGGAAATTGATACGGTCGTTTATCACAGGAGAAATGAGATCAGCGGTGCCCTATCCCCTGTGTGATCCGCACCACCGGCAAACAGCTTTGCAGAAATCCGGAGCCTGTCTGAAACCGGGGGGACGGCGATCCTGTCCTGTGCACCGGTCCACTGGGCGCCGGATGGTATGAATACCAGCCTACGAATCAAAGTTCTGCCATGAAAAAAAACCTGTCAAAAATCCATCCTGAACTCCGGCAAATCGCCAATAAGAGTCCCAGAATCGATTTAAGTCGCAGAAACCTCTGGCTGATCAGGATGATGTTGTCCCTGATGGGCGCTGCTCATATTCCCGAAGACATCCTTGTTGAAAACATTTTTTTCCAAAGGGGAGACCGGACGAAAATTCGTCTCCGAATTTACAAAACAAAATCCAATTCCGCGCCAACACCAGTGATCATCTGGTTGCACGGTGGCGGTTTTGTGATCGGCAGGCCAGAAATGGATGATCGTCTTTGTATCGAATTTGTCCGGGCGCTGGACCTATCGATCATTTCCGTAGACTATCGGTTGGCCCCCAAACATCCCTTTCCAACTGGATTGGAGGATAGCTACTCAGCCCTGAAATGGGTGGCTTCTTCTTCGAATGAACTGGGCGTGGATTCCAGGCGCATCGCTATCGGCGGCGTAAGTGCTGGAGGCGGCCTGGCGGCCGCTCTAATGCAGATTGCTCAAGATCGGCAAGGGATAAAGCCTGTTTTTCAATTGATGGTTTACCCAATGTTGGATGATCGAACCGCGCGCCGGACGGATTTGGATGACAGGAACAATATTACCTGGACTCAAAAAAGCAATCGGTTTGGCTGGGAGTCCTATCTGGGAAAGGATTTTGGAGCGGAGCAGCCCCCGGCCTATTCCGTGCCCGCCCGCCGGGAAGACCTATCGGGTTTGCCCCCGGCCTGGATCGGGGTAGGTTCCCTGGATTTGTTTCACGATGAAAGTGTGGCATATGCAAACCGGTTGGCAGCGTGTGGTATTGAGTGTGAACTTGTCTCGGTACCCGGAGCATTTCATGGTTTCGATGTATTTGATCCTGAAATTCCCATCGTCCGGGAATTTCGGAAATCGCAGATATCTGCACTGAAAAAACACTTGTTCCCGTGAGGTTGGGTTTTCAGAGATCGGTGAATGCCTTTGGCGATGCTGTTGAGTCAAACGGCATCCCCTTTGGCATGTGGGCGAAAAGCGATATCGGCTGATATAAAATTGTTCCAGCATCGCATGGCCTCACGGTCAGGCGCCGCAAGTGTTCAGACAAATAGGGATGCCAATCCGATCTTTGTTGGCGAAGGCGATATCGAAGCCGCCCAGGAGCTCATCGAACAAGCGGAGGAAGGGGAGCTTTTTCTCTACCCCGGCAACCAACACTACTATGCGGACAATTCGTTTCAGCCGTCCGATGCAAAGGCCACCACGCTTGCGCCGCAGAGGGTCCTGGCTTTTCTCGCCGCAAGCTAAAGGGGCAAATGAGAAAGATAACACTCGCTCCGGAGCAACTCGTCTCGCGCTCCATAATGTGCTTCTTGATCCAAGGCAGCGGTCGGATTGAATCAGGTAATCGCAGGACCGGAGCGCTCCTGGCAAAAAGACGGCAGGCTGGATGAATCTGCAAGAAACGTCTTCGCCTTACTTTTCCCCGCCTCTACCCAAATCGCGCCCTTTATGCTAAGATAGCCGCCGTTTGACCGGGCGAATAGCCCGGCTGGCTTTCCGCCTCCGACCGAACCGTGATATTCAGCACGACCGGCGCGGGGGCAATCCCAAGGAAAGGAGGTACTTCCACCATGCGAAGCTATGAAGTAGTTTTCATCGTCCACCCGGACCTTGAAGAAACTGCATTTAAAGACATCGTCGACCGGGTCAGCGGCTGGATCACCGATGAAGGCGGAACGGTTTCGAAAGTAGACGTCTGGGGCAAGCGCGACATGGCCTACCCGATTCGGAAAAAAACCGAAGGGCAATACGTGCTGCTGGAGACCGAGATGTCCCCGGATTTCTGCCAGGCGCTCGAACGCAACATGCGCCTGACTGAACCGATCATGCGCTTTCTCGTCACGTCCAAAAACTGAAGTTTTGGCATCCTTTCGTCCCCCTAGTTTTTCGCGGGAAGTGAAGGATCAGGAGTGGTTCGACATGGCTCGAGATTTAAACAAGGTAATGGTGATTGGCAGGCTGGGTCGCGATCCTGAAATGCGCTACACACCTTCCGGGCGCCCGGTGACCACCTTCAGTGTCGCCTCCGGGCGCTCATGGACCACCAGCGATGGAAAAAAGCGGTCCGAAACGGAATGGTTCAACGTGGTGGCCTGGGGGGGGCTGGCCGAAATCTGCAACCGCTACCTGGAAAAAGGGCTGCGCGTGTACATCGAAGGCCGGCTGCAAACCCGCCGCTGGGAAGACGCCGCCGGTGTCAAGAAAAGTGCGACCGAGGTCGTGGCCAGCGAGATGATCATGCTTTCCCAACGCAGCCGCACCAGCCCTGAAAACGACGACGATGAATACGAGGATGATTACGGGAACGGCCATGGGAATGCGGACGATGAAGAATTCCCGTTTCTGTAATGGCAGCCCGATCATCCCGTTCACGCACCTGTAAGGAGTAAGAAATTGTCCAATCAAAGATCTTCGCGCTACCGCCGCTATTCGCGGCCCAAATATTGCCAGTTCTGCGCCGACAAATCGATTGACCTGGATTACAAAAACACCGAATTGCTGCGACGCTATATCACCGAGACCGGCAAAATCCGTCCCCGGCGCCAGACCGGTACCTGTGCACTTCACCAGCGCAAGCTGGCCAACATGATTAAACGGGCCAGGCATATCGCGTTGCTGCCGTACACCGGCGAAATCCTGCGATAGCAGGGCTGAGGTTTTCTTATGGCGAATCGACGCCGCCGCGGTCCGATTGTGAACCGCAGGCACATGGCGCGGCAGCAACGCGAGCGCCTGTTTTCCCAGTACATCACGATCGGCAGTATTGTGCTGATCGCCATTGTGGTCATATTGATCGGCTATGGGTTCATCGTCGCCCGTGTGGTCCAGCCGCGCCAGCCCGTGGCTATCGTCAACGGAGAAGAGATCCTGACGCGCGAATTCCAGGCGCAGGTGCGCTACGAGCGAAGCTTGCTGGTCAGCCAATGGGTCAACCTGGCCAACCTGATGACCGACTTCGGGGTCACCGATGCAAGCTCGCAGAATTTCTTCATCCAGCAGCTCCAGCAGATCGAGTTTTCCCTGGACGCCTCCACGGTCGGCCGCACCGTGCTCAACAACCAGATTTCGGACCGGCTGATCCGCCAGGAAGCTGCCCGGCGGGGCATCACGGTCAGTGAAGAGGAGATCACCAAATCGCTCGAGGAAAACTTCGGCTTCTTTGGGGGTGGTCCACGGCCCAGCCCGACGGCGGTCCCGACCCGGCCAGCCACCTCCACACTCTCCCCGCTGCAGATGACCCTGACCGCTCCAACGGCCACCCCAACCCTGACCATCACTGAAACGGTCGCGATCACCTCGACTGAAACGACCACCGGGACACAGGCCATCGAGATGACCCCCACGGCTGCAGTCACGGACACGGTCGAAAGCCAGCCGGAAGACGTACCCACACCCACGCCGTTCCCCACCTCCACGCCCTACACCCGCGAGGCGTTTGAGGCCGATTTGGCCGAAAACCTGGATACCCTGGAACGGCTCGGCTACTCAGAGGCGGACCTGCGCCGGTTGGTGGAAAGCGACCTTTACCGGCAGAAACTGCTGGAAGCGGTCACGGCGGAGGTATCCCAGATCCAGGACCACGCCTGGGCGCGCCAGATCCTGGTGGGGACCGAAGCAGAAGCGCAGGATGTCATCGCCCGCCTGGAAGGCGGGGAGAATTTCGCCATCCTGGCCCAGGAGGTCTCGCTCGATCAAAACACCGCCATCGACGGGGGTGATCTAGGCTGGTTCACCCGCGAGCAATTCCCTGAAATCGCGGACGCGGCCTTCAGCCTGGAAATCGGAGGCATCAGCGAACCGATCCAGTCCCAATTCGGTTTTCACGTCATCCAGGTGCTCGGGCGCGAAGAACGCAGCCTGACCACCAGCGAATTCGATGAGTTGAAACAGTCTGTGTTTGAAACGTGGATCACCGACCTGCGCCAGGATTCGGATATCGAGATTTTCGATTACTGGGCTAACCGTGTTCCGACCGAGCCAAACGTTCCGGCCGGCGGGGTGGCCGCACTGATACAACAGTTGCAGCAACAACAGCCAGCGGTCAATCCCTGATCATCCCAGTAAAAAAATAATTAAACCCTGGAGATTGGCCCTTGGCATTTTCCCCAGGTTCGCTATAAATTTGAAGCCTCCAGGCCGAAGTTAGGTTACGAATACCAAACAAAACCCTGGAGGCTTCTGCAATGAAAAATTGCACACGTTCCAGTTGGACCAAAACCTTACTCAATAATCAAGCCGAAAAACCCATTACCCCACGCTTAAAAAAGAGGGCGCCTATCTGCGGGAGGAGGGTTTAATTCTTGGGGAAATGATCAAATTTGCCTTGCAACCAATCGCCCGGGGTCTGCTGGCCCAGGCAGCCGGGAAGGCGACTGGAGCGTCAAGTTCCACCTTTGGAAATCGTCGCTTTAAAGGAAAAGGGCCGGAAGTATCCCCAGTGGATGGCAAGATCCTGGGTTATATTTTCCTCCGTAATAAATAGAGTCGTTTCTCCGAG
>JBFKII010000041.1:0-18800 GCA_041632295.1 Anaerolineales bacterium
CGGAAGAGGCCCCCACCGTCAAGGACTGCCCCTTCTGCAAGACCTCGATCCCGCTGGATGCCAGCCGCTGCCCGAACTGCACTTCGCAGCTCTAAACCCAACTATCTGAAGAATGGTTAATCCTTTTCGTGGAACGGGTCTCCGGACCCAGAATTTGCCAGAAAGTTTATTTTTAGATTATTTCCCCGGCAAATTCGAAACGGAACGGTTTGTGCCTCGTTTCATGAACTGGATTAACCATCTTCCGCCCTCATTTTGTGGAGGCGATGATCCGCCGGCGAATTGGTCGCTCGACCTGCCAGGGTGCGGCCGGCGGGGAGCCGAGTAGCGAAACCGGCCACAAACGTCATGGCCGGTTTTTATTATTTCTCTTACTCGAGAAAAGGAGATGTCAAATGAAAATCTAAACCGGAAAGTTTAGGGCAGGGCTTCTTGCCCCTAAAAATAAGAATTCATAATTGATCAAAACAAAAAGAGAAAAAACAAAGGAAAAATTGTGTCCAGAATGAAATTATTTCACCCCAACAACCGGGAGACCGGAAGCATAGTGCTCCGGTTGTTTGCTGTGTTCACCCTGATCGTGATGCAGCTGGCAGTTCCGATTGCAGGACTAACTACCGCGTTTGCCGCCGGTGGTGATTTCAAAACCACCGACTTCGCCGCAGCCGCGCCCTTCACTTATGACCACAGCACCGGCGGCGGAGCTTACAACGACCGCACGGTGGGCGACTATAATGATGTCACCGAGCAGCTTGAGGGCGGCCAGTTCGCCTGCAGCGACATCGTGACTTACCTGATGCAGATCGAAATGGAGGACGCGGTCGTTGAGGCCAACCAGTCTGTCAAGGTCGAGGTCTCGTTCCTCGCCAATAGCACTGGCCAGGCTGGCGCCGCTCACTCTTCTATTGAAAGCATCTCGATTAATTACGGCTCGGTGGAAAATGGCGATGGTGGGACCCCGCCAGGTGGCGGCGTTGGTACCTTCGACACCGACTCCGGCATCATCGATGATGGTGGCAGCACCGTCAACGTGATTCAGACCTACCTCACCGGCCCGCTGTTCCAGTCCGGCTCCGAGCTGTGGGCTGAGTTCACGGTCGACGACCTGGAGGCCGGAGAGACCGTCGTCGTGCGCATCGACACGCGCCTGGCCTGTGAACAGGGCAGCAGCCCCACGGGCAACCTGCAGGGCAAGCTGGAGACCGTGATCGCCCTGCCTTCGGGCGACGCGGCCGGAAGCGGTCAGCAGACGATCCCCTTTTTGAAGATCGGAGAAATCGCCGGTGCTGGCGAGCCTCTCCTTGATATTGAGAAAACAGTTATGCTGGACGGCGGCACGTGCGGCGTCGACGATGTCGAATCGCTGACCGTTACCGCCGGCGACACCGTCACCTACTGCTATGTCGTCAGCAATCCAGGCACGACCGATCTCTTTGACGTTGAGGTTGTCGACGACAGCGGCACGCCCGGCAGCACCTCCGACGACTTCACCCTGATCGTCGGCACGCTGGCCGGCGTCAGCTCCGTCACGCTTGAGCAAGATGTCACCCTCAGCATTGGCGGCACTGTTGTGAACACTGCCGAGGCCAGCGGTAACAATGGTCTCTCTGGCGGTAATTTCCAGATTCTGACTGCGGCCGACACGGCCGAGGTCATCGTTCAGGGCCAGCCCAACCGGCCGCCCAACGCCATTAACGACAGCTTCAGCGGCAATGAGGACGCCGTCATTTCCGGTAATGTGCTGGCAGCCAACCCCACTACTGCTGACAGTGACCCCGACGGCAATCTCGACTCGAACTCCGTCACCCTCATTAGCGGCCCCAGCAATGGCTCTTTGACGCTGAACAGCGATGGCACCTTCACCTACACCCCGAATGATAACTTCAACGGCACGGATAGCTTTGTCTACCAGGTCTGTGACACGGAAGGGCTGTGTGACCAGGCGACGGTGACCCTCACCGTCAATGCGGTCAACGACGCCCCCGACGCGGTCAACGACAGCTACAGCACCGCCGAAGACACCTCGCTGACCGTGCCCGCTCCCGGCGTACTGAACAACGACACCGACGTGGACGGCGACAGCCTGACCGTCACCAGCAACACCCAGCCGGCCAACGGTTCGGTGACGCAGAACCCGGACGGCAGCTTCACCTACACGCCCGATCCGGACTTCAACGGCACCGACAGCTACACCTACACCATCTCCGACAGCAACGGCGGCACCGATACCGCCACCGTCACCATCACCGTTTCGCCGGTCAACGACGCGCCCGACGCGGTCAATGACAGCGCCACGGTGAACGAAGACGGCTCCGTCGACATCCCGGTGCTGGGCAACGACACGGACGTAGATGGCGACTCGCTGACGGTTACGGCCGTTTCAGACCCGCCCAACGGCACAGCCACCATCAATGATGATGGCACAGTGAATTACGAACCTGACCCCAACTTCTGCGGCACGGACACCTTCACTTACACCATCTCCGACGGCAACGGCGGCACCGATACGGCCACCGTGACCGTGGTTGTGGTCTGCGTCAACGACCCGCCCGTTGCCAACAACGACAGCGGTACGACGCCGGAAGATACGGCCATTACCATTGACGCCGCGGCCAACGACACCGACATCGACGGCAACCTGGACCCGAGCACGACCACGGTCCTGACCAGCCCGACGCACGGGACCCTGGTTAACAACAACGACGGTACGTTTAGCTACACCCCGGCCCCGAACTACAACGGCCCGGACAGCTTCACATATAAGATCTGCGACACGGGCGGCCTTTGCGACACAGCGACCGTGGACATCACCGTCACTCCTGTGCAGGACGCCCCCGACGCCGTTGACGACAGCGCAAACGTGGACGAAGACGGCTCCGTCGACATCCCGGTGCTGGGCAACGACACGGACGCTGATGGCGACTCGCTGACGGTGACCGAGGTTTCCGACCCGCCCAACGGCACGGCAACGATCAACCCCGATGGTACGGTGAAGTACACACCTGCCCCCGACTTCTGCGGCCAGGACAGCTTCACCTACACCATTAGCGACGGCAACGACGGCACGGATACGGCCACCGTCACCGTTGATGTGGCCTGCGTCAACGACCCGCCCGACGCCGTCAACGACACCGCCTCCACCGACGAAGATGTGCCGGTGACCATCCCGGTGCTGAATAACGACAGCGATCCGGACAGCGACCCGTTGACGGTAACGACCGTCTCCGATCCGCCCAACGGTTCGGTGACCATTAACCCGGACGGCACGGTGACCTACACGCCGGACCCGAACTACAACGGCGAAGACAGTTTCACTTACACCATCTGTGACCCGGATAACGCCTGCGACACGGCCACGGTGACTATCACCATCGGCGCGCTCAACGACCCGCCGGTGGCCAATAACGACAGCGTCACCACGCCGGAGGACACGTCGGTGTTGATTGACGCCGCGGCCAACGACACGGACGTCGATGGCAACCTGGACCCGAGCACGACGACGGTCCTGACCAGCCCTTCACACGGCACGCTGATCAACAACGGCGACGGCACCTTCAGCTACACGCCGGACCCGAACTACAACGGCCCGGACAGCTTCACCTACGAGATCTGCGACACGGACGGCCTGTGTGACATGGCCACGGTCAACATCACCGTGTCGCCTGTCAACGATGCCCCGGTCGCCAATGACGACAGCTACAACGCAACGGAAGACACCCCGCTGACCGTGCCCGCTCCCGGCGTACTGAACAACGACACCGACGTGGACGGCGACAGCCTGACCGTCACCAGCAACACCCAGCCGGCCAACGGTTCGGTGACGCAGAACGCGGACGGCAGCTTCACCTACACGCCGGACGCCAACTTCTGCGGCCAGGACAGCTACAGCTACACCGTCTCTGACGGCAACGGCGGCACGGATACGGCCACGGTGACCATCGACGTGGCCTGCGTCAACGACGCCCCGGTAGCCTTGGACGACGCCTACAGCACCGACGAGGACACCGTCCTCGACGTGGCCGCCCCCGGCATCCTGGTCAATGACAGCGATGTGGACGGTGACAGCCTGTTTGTGGACAGCAACACCCAGCCGGCCAACGGCACGGTGGTGGCTAACCCGGACGGCAGCTTCACCTACACACCCAACGCCAACTTCAACGGCGTGGACACCTTTGATTACACTATCTCTGACGGCAACGGCGGCAGCGACACGGCCACGGTCACCATCACGGTGAACCCGGTCAACGACGCCCCGGTGGCCAACGGTGACAGCTACAACGCGACGGAAGACACATCGCTGAACATCGACGCCCCCGGCGTTCTGGGCAACGACACCGACGTGGATGGCGACAGCCTGACGGTAGTAAGCTACACCCAGCCGGCCAATGGCACGCTGGTGCAGAACGCGGACGGCAGCTTCACCTACACGCCCGACGCCAACTTCTGCGGCACTGACAGCTATGACTACACCATCAGCGATGGCAACGGCGGCTCGGATACGGCGACAGTGACCATCGACGTGGCCTGCGTCAACGACGCCCCGGTAGCCTTGGACGACGCCGACAGCACCGACGAGGACACCGTCCTCAACGTGGTCGCCCCCGGCATCCTGGGGAACGACAGCGACGTGGACGGCGACAGCCTGACGGTCTCGGCCGTCAACGGCGATACCGCCAACGTCGGACAGCAGATCACGCTCGCTTCGGGTGCCCTGCTGACGGTCAATGCTGACGGCTCCTACAGCTACGATCCCAACGGCCAGTACGACTACCTGGCGGTGGGTGAAACGGCTCAGGAGAGTTTCACGTATGCCATCTCCGACGGCAACGGCGGCAGCGACACCGCAACGGTGACTATCACCATCGTTGGTGTCAACGACGCCCCGGTGGCGGTGGACGATGCCTACACCGGCCAGCAGGACGAGACGCTTACCATCCTCGCTCCCGGCGTCCTGGTGAACGACTTCGACGTGGATGGCGACGCCATCTTCGTGGACAGCTATGATGCCACCAGCGAGTTCGGCGGCAGCATCAACATGAACGCGGACGGCAGCTTCAGCTACACGCCTGCCCCCGGCTTCGCCGGCTACGACACCTTCATCTACACCATCAGCGACGGCAACGGTGGCTACGACACCGCCACCGTAACCATCACGGTAGAAGCGCGCAACAACCGCTCTATCTCGGTGGACTGGGGTGATTGGACCTGGGACGGTTCAACCTTGAGCGGCTACTTCTTCATCACCAACCAGAGCGGCGGCTACGACGTCCAGATCAATGACCTGGATTTCGAGGTCCAGTACCGCCTGCCAGGGGGTGGCGGTTGGACCTACGTCCAGGTTGTCGAAGGGAGCTGCAGCTTCAGCCCTGAGACCAACTTCCTGGTAGTAGACCAGCAGCAGGTGGACTTCTCCGGTTGTGAACTGGCCGAAGATATTCCGGATGGCGCCACGGTCCGTGTCACTGCCAAGGTCAAGATCTTTGGTCGGTTCATGGGCAAAGGCAAGGCCGATGGCTGGTTCTTGAGCCGGTTGTCCAAGTAACCCGCCAGCTAGCTACTCAAACCGATCAAGCGAGGGTCAGAGCCATGCTCTGGCCCTCGCTTTTTGTCTGGTTCAAATTGGTTGAATACAACGGCCCTATCCGCAGCAATTTGCTGGCCGTCTCAGCTGCCAACGGACCTAAAAGCCCCTCAAAAGCTTCAATCTTGGGTTCATCTTTTTTGCCGGGAAGGCTCAGTCCGACAGTGGCGCTTCATGATCATAGTATGAAAGGGTCTCATTTTTGTGGTGTATACGGTCAACCTATCCTAGGGTGCTGCCAATTGGAAAAGACAAATTAGATTGGCCGTCATACGGATAGAGCCCTTGATTGAGTGAAATTAAAAAGCTTGTCCTGAGCAACGTCTAGGCTACGTATAGGCACGCTGTCGAAGGGAGGGCGAGTGGAGGAATCCGAAACCTGGCTTTTTCGGCCATCTAGAAATCAGGTTTCGCCACTTTGCAGCAGGATTTTGGTCTGCGCGGAAATCTTGCTGATGCGGTCGAAAAGACCATCCTGTGTTTAATATCCATACGAATCTTATTCCATTTCTAGTCACACATCACTTTTGGAGAAATAAGGTAAAACGGTGCATGACGAGGCCGAAGGCCGTATCGAAATCCAGTTTTTACCGGCACCTTTGGTTCCGATTCGGCCCCTTCGGGGCCACTAAACCAACGGCAACCTTAATGTGATGTGTAGTTAGATTCCAATTTATTAACGTTCAAATAATACCGAGTCTTTTGAGCCTAAGGTCATCCTGTCGAACTGAGTTTTAGATCATGTTCGTGTCGGGCTTGTCACCAGGCCACCTGGATAGGGGTAAAAAGCCTGGTCTCCGTTGTCGTATCAGGCGCGGCCGTTCAGGCTATCTACATAGTATCCTTACAACTTTTTTCCCGGTGCTTCCGAGCGGAATTCGACCATTCCAGGCGGTTTAGGCGCCTTGGCATGCTTTAATCGGCTATACTATGAAAGAAGTTGGCGAAGTTTGAGCCTGGAGGAAATGTACATGGACCAGACAGAAGGAAAATTTTCGCAGGAAGTCCAGACGATCCGCAACATCCTGTTCGGGGAGCAGCTGGAGGAATTATTCAAACGCATCCATGATCTCGAGGGAGAGGCAAAGAAACTGCGCCAGGCCAACAAGTTGCTCCAGGATCAGCTCGAAGAAACCCAACAAGCCTTGCTCGCCGGGCGAGAAAAGGACCGGGATGAGTTGGAAGCGCAGATCGCCCGGCTTGGAGGCGAGCTGGAAGACCGGCTGGGGGCGGAAAAAGCCGGGCTCGAAAAAGAGTTGAAATCCTCCAAAAAATACCTCAGCCAGCGAATCACCGACGTGCGTAAGAAGCTTTCCCAGCGCCTGGACGCCGAGAAGCTCAAGCAGGGGGATTTGATCGAAATGCTTGCGCAGGCGCTCTCCACTTACCAGAACGGGTCTGACCAGACGCCGGAATAAGAATGCGGTCCGAACCCAATCCGGGCCGCCGGGAGCCGTCCCTGGCAGGCAGTGTGGAGGGATTGCAGCAGGCGCTGCTGCGGCTGACCAGCCAGCCCGTAGAAACCCTTGTACAGGAGATCGGCGAGGTCCGCACCCAGATCGATGCCATCCAGGCGGCGATTGACGATCTGGAGGACAGGCTCAACCTGGCGGGCGGGGACCTGCAAGGCCAGGAAGCCAGCCTCGAATCCCTGATACAAAGCATCCAGCAGGATGTGGACCGCCTGGCCATTTCGCTCGATGCGCCGGAGCAGGTCTCCGGGCGGGTGCGCCCGGTGCTGGTGGAGTTGGTGCGGGACCGGGTGCTGAAGGAAAATGAGGAGTTCGCCGACGCGGTCTCCCCCGTCATCGGCCCGGCCATCCGCCACCAGATCCGCGAAGCCCGGGAAGATATCATCGACGCGCTCTACCCCATCATCGGCCAGATCATCACCCGCTCGATCTCGGAGTCGATCCGCGAATTGGCCCGCAACATCGACCACCGCATGCGCCGGGGGCTTGATTTCCGGTCCCGCTGGGCGGCGGTCAGCGCCCGCTTTCGAGGTGTCTCGCAGTCGGAGTTGATCCTGCGCGAATCGTTCGATTTCAATATCAATCATGTCTTTTTGATCCAGCGCCACTCCGGACTGCTGATGGAGCATCTTTCGGCGGACGATTGGTCCGGCGGCGAGTTCGGCACCATCAGCGGGATGCTGACGGCGATCCGGGATTTTGTCAGCGATTCCTTTGGCCAGGGGGAGGGGGAACTGGAAGAGATCTCCTATGGCAACAACCGCATCCTGCTGGCCTCCGGCCACCAGGCGTTTACGGCCGTGGTGATTGACGGGGTGGAGCCGCCCGGCTACGGCGCCCTGATGGACCGGGTGAACGCCCAGATCAACCTGGCCCACGAAAACTTTTTCCGCAATTTTGACGGCGATATGGACACCATCCCCGACCTGCGCCCGGAATTGAACCGCCTGCTGGCGCTCAGCCCGGAGGATTTTGAAATCGAGGATTCCCCCGGCATCGGCCAGGGCCAGAAGCGGCTGATTGGGATCGCAGCCCTGAGCGCCCTGCTGCTGCTCGCCCTGGCCGTTTTTGCCTGTGTCTTTGTCGTCCGCTTGTGGCCAATTGCTTTTGGCGGATAGTCCCTGCGGATAAACCGAAAAAAACCGGATCGGAGAATCAACAAGGCCTGAGCTGGAAAAACTGCTCAGGCCTTGAAAATAATTGACCGGATGTCCCCTCTTCCGGGTGTTTCAGTCTGCTGCGCCGAAAACGGCTTCCAGCTGCGCTTCCTCGAATGCCCGTGATTCAGGAACCACCAGCCGGGTGGAGAGGTACAGCGCGACTGTCAGGAAAGTGACCTCCAGGGCGAACACGGTTGCGTAAGCCAGGAAGGCATTGCCGGTCGCCAGGCGCATCAGGTCCACCACGCCGCCGCCCATCAGGCTGCCGAAGGCGTGCCCGACCATGTTGGCGACCCCCCAGACGCCCATCAGCATCCCGGCCCGGATCGGGGTTGTGAAGGAGATCACGCCCGCCAGCATGCCTGCGCCTGCCAGTCCGGTCCCCAGCCCCATCACGAAGACCAGGCCGCGGAACAACCCCGGATTCCCCAGCGATCCGGCGATGATCACGCCAACGAATACCAGCGCGCTGACGATGATCCCGGTGCGCATGAGCTTCATGAACCCGAGCCACTTGACGAGCACCGCGCCCGAGAGCAGCATGGAGATCATCACCCCCACGCCCCAGAAAGCGGTCAGCCGGGTGGTCTGGCCGACTTCCATTCCCAAGACCAGCGCGCCATAGGGCTCCAGCAGCACGTCCTGGGCCAGCGTGCCGACGAAGGTGAAGAACACCAGCGTGAAGAAAATCCGCACCTGCGGGTCCGAGAAGACGTACTCCTTCAGCACCTTTGAAAATGGAATCTGGCGGGAACGGGCGGCGGCCATGGTGGCTGCGCCGGTGCGCGGTTCCTGCCTCAGCGTGGCAAACGCGGCCAGGATCAGGATGATGACCGCCACCGCAACGGCCACCTGGACCAGCCGGCGGGGGTCGAACACCTCCAGGGCGGCGCCCAGCCCGCCTGCCCCAATCACCAATCCGAGCAGCGTGGCGACTTCGTAAAAGGTGATCGCCCGCTGGCGGCTGGGGCCCTGGAAGCGGTCAGAAAGCAGGGCATGGAAGGTGTTCAGGCCGAGGTTGCGCCCGACGCCGTAGATCACAAAGGCCACGACGCTGCCCAGCGCCAATACGATCGGAACCGCCGCGCTGGAGACCGGGATAGCCGTGGCGCCGATCACCCCGGCCCCGATCAGCACAGCGCCGAGCAGGATGTATGGCTCGCGCCGCCTGCCCATGATAGGGAACCCATCCGAGCGGTAGCCGAACCAGACCCTCGCCGGGGAGACCAGCAGCGGCAGGGCGAACAGCAGCCCGACCAGCGAAGCGGAGATCTCCATATCGGCGATCAAGACGCGGTTGAGGGTACCGCCCACCAGGGCTCCGCTCAGCCCGTAGGCGATCGGGAAAAAGCCCAGCCGAAGGTTGTTGAGAATAGCTTTGAAGGTTTTCATGGTGCTTCTCCGTTTGGTGGCAGTTCAGGTTGCCACAATTTTTCTTTCCAATAGGCTCCCTTCACGGTTCGAAAATTCGGCCTGGTGGCGCTGCCACATGGCAATGGCCGCCCGCCTCCCGCTCTGGACGCAGTCGGGCACGCCGACGCCGCCGTAGGAGCTGCCGGCGACGTAAATCCCCGCCGGCAGCAGGGCCCGGATGCGGTCGACCCGCTCCAGGTGGCCCACATCCGCCTGCGGGAAGGCGTTCTTCCAGCAGAAACTTCCAATCCCCAGGGGGGGCGCCTGAATGCCCAGCAGGGATTCCAGCTCGGTGCGCAGCTGTGCCAGCAGGGCGTCCTCGGGCAGGTCGACCATCTCGGGGGCCGACCGGCCGAAAAAGACCCGCACGGCGCTGAACCCCTGCGGGGCGCGCTCGGGCATTTTGCGGAACGGGAAGGAGAGGGCGTCGATCCGGCGCCCCTCCCGGGACGGGATCATCAGCCCATTGATCGGCCCGACCGCCTCGAGGTCCGGCTGTCGATACAGCAGGAAAGCGCTTCCGATACTGGTGTGGCGGATGCCGCCAATCGCTCTGGCGGCCGCTTCCGAAACAGGTGCGATCAAAGCCGCAGCGGTGTTCGCCGGAGTGGCCAGCAGCACCGCCCTGGCGTGCAGGGGCGCGCCGTTTTCAAGCGCTATCCCAAAGCCTTCGCCCTGCCGCCGGATTTCGACCGCATTCGTATGCAGCCGAAGTTCGCCGGACAGGCGAATCGCCAGGCGGTCAGGGAGTTCCCCGGCGCCATCCCGGAAGGTGAAAAACCTGGGGCGCTCCGAAACGGCCGCTTTTTTCCCTCTGCCTGCCCACATCCTGGCCACCATCGCCCGAACAAGGCTGCCATGCCGGGTTTCCATTTCGCGCATCACAGGGGAGGCGGCCAGGATGCTCAGTCGGTGTGGGTCGGCGTTGTAGATCCCGGCCAGGACCGGTGCGATGATTTTTTCCATCGCCTCAGCACCCAGCCGCCGGCGGGCAAATTCCGCCAGGGTCTCATCGGCGACATCCCGGTGAGGCGGGATAAACGGCTCCGCCAGCATCCTCAGCTTTCCCCGGGAGGTCATCAGCCGGGAGCGGATGAACCCAACCGGGTGCAGCGGAATCGGGTGCAGCACACCGCCGTCGAGCACGTACATGCCCCTGGTTTCACTGCCCGGATCGCGCACCCGGTCCGCCATCCCCAACTCCTGCGCGAGCACCCAGGCTTCAGGCTTGCGTGTGACGATCGACTCCGCCCCGCCGTCCAGGATAAAGCGCCCCCCTGCGGGCCCCGGGACCACCCGGGTTGCGATTTTCCCTCCCCAATGAGCTCCGGATTCAAGCAGGGCATAGTCCACCGTGCGGCCGGAGCGGCGCTCAAGCTCCCAGGCCGCGCTCAGCCCGCTGATGCCCCCACCGATGATGACGATGTCTTTCCGGTTTTCCGGTTTCGGTTTCATCTTCACATCTCGGCGGCCTGGGCGGCCTGCTGTTCCTCGACCTGGGGTACCGGTTCCGGCGTTGCGCCCAGCAAGATCTCGGCCAACATGCGGGCATGGGCCCGTGTGTCGTTCAGGGCGGGGATGTAACCGAATCCCGCCCCGCCGGCAGCCTCAAACTGGAGCCTGCCCTCGTGTTTGATCTCGTCGAGTGTTTCCAGGCAGTCGATGGCGAAACCCGGACAGACCACGCTCAGGCTTTCCAGGCCCTCGGCCCCGAAACGCGCCAGCTCTTCGTCCGTGTAGGGCTGCAGCCAGGGAGCCGGGCCGAAGCGGGACTGGTACGCGACAGTCCAGTCCCAGGGCTCCAGGGCAAGCCTGGAAGCAATCCGGGCAGCCGACTCCTCGCACTGTTCCAGGTATGGATCGCCACGCACCACATAAGATTTGGGAATGCCGTGGAACGAAAACATCAGTCTCGATACACCGTCCCAATGCGCATCAATTTGAGCTGCCATGGCGGTGAGATAGGCTGGATGATCGTGATACCCGGGTACAAATTCCAGCTCCGGCAGGGCGCGCCAGGCCTTGAGTTCGGCGAACACGGCGTCCGCACAGGCCCCCACGGTGGTCCCGGAGGATTGGGGGAAGAGCGGCAGCACCGTGATCCGCGCCGCCCCGCGCGCCCGCAGCGCCCGCAGCCCGGCCGCGATGGAGGGCTCTCCATAGCACATGCCGACCTCGACCGGCATGCTGCGGCCAGTGCGCTTCGACATCTCGGCTGCCAGTTTTTCCGCCAGCCCAATTGTGCCGAGCAGCAGGGGGGATCCGGCCGGGGTCCAGATGCGGCGGTAGAGGGCGGCGGAGCGGCGTGGCCGGATGCGCAGGATCACGCCGTGCAGCAGGGGCAGCCACCACCAGCGGGGGTAGTCGATCACCCGCGGGTCGGATAGAAACTGGGCCAGGTAGCGGCGCAGGGCGGGAGCGGTGGGCGCCTCGGGAGTGCCCGTGTTGCAGAGCAAAATACCGGTTGGGGTGGGGTCAGTGGGATCAGGCATCGCTTTGTGAAAATAGGTTCAATCAGACGGGGTGAATATATCGAACAGGCTCGTCCAGGTCGATGGAGATTTTGTGAGATTTCAGCCGAAATGGGACAAATGCGAGCGATTTTTCCGGGCGTTGTCCCACCCGGAACCGGGAAAAAACCGGCCGTAAACAGGAACAATGTCCATCTTGCAGGGAATCACGGGTTGCCCCGGGTTGAGGCGGGAAACAGGGGGCCGCTGAGCGGCGTGAGACTCGTGGGTGGGGGTACGGCGCTGCGGCCGTGTGTGGTGGTGCCGGCTGCAGGTGGCTGCCCGACTAGCGGACCGCCGCCTGCATGTCTTCCAATAACTGCAGGGTGGATCCGGCGCGCGCTTTCCAGAACCGGGCGCCCGGGCCCAGCTGGGGATGGGCTTCCCAGGCGGCGTAATCCCCGATCCAACCGGAGACCTGGTCCTTGAGCAGGTCGATCACGCCATCCAGGGCCTCGTATTCCGCGGCCGCGCGCAGCAAATTCCCGAGCAGCTGCACCCGGTCGCCGAAGCCGCGCGGCACCCGGCTGAGCCTGCCCAGGTCGCCGATGTTTTCCCGGCTCAGGAAGATGCCGGAATGGACCGGGGTCAACAAGAGCGCGGCGATGTCTTTCAAGCGGGTTTCCGGGTTCTGGAGCAGATCCGGCGGCGGGGCGGAAAAGCGGTAATCTGGTTCCGGCCGCCGGGGTGCGAATTTGGCCAGGCACCTTGCCGCCTGCTGGACCCCGGCGGCGGTCAGCGCCGTGTAAAACGGGCTGTCCTGCCGGCGGACGGCCAGGTGCAGGGGCAGAATCCAGGCCAGCAGATGGTATTGCAGGAACCGGCCCAGCAGGTCGTCCGCTTCATCCAGTACCAGCTGCGCCGCGAACATCAATTCGTGCCCCAGATGGTCGGGCCCTTCGGCCGATGTAGCCGGTACGAACCCGGCCTGGGCGTAAAAAACCAGCGCTTCTTCCGCTGGATGCCCCCCCAAGAGCCGGCTGTCGTCCAGAAACGCCCCGGCGTACGGAAAGACGTTCATCCCGAAAACGCGATAGTGTTCGGCGGCCGCCTGCTCGAGGGCTGCATCGCTGCTGCTGTCCGGCAGGTGTTCGGCCAGTGCCGAAATTGCGCCCAGTCCGGGGATGTTCTCCCGGCGGAGTCCGTGCAGGCAGGCCGAACCCAGGGCGATCAGCGACTGGGCGTTGGAGCGCCGGCCATCGCCGGCCTCTGCGGTCATGGCTGGGGGGCGGGCCCGGCGGCCAGGTAATCGGCGCGGATGCGACGCTGCGTGTCCGACTGGCCGCGCAGCACCAGGGAGTGGGTGGTCACGCGCCGGCCATCGTGGCGCACGCCCGGCAGCAAAATCGAGTCGGTCACGCCAGTGGTGGCGAAGTAGGTGTCCTTGTCGAGGACCAGGTCCTTCGCTTCCCAGGTCTTGTTGAGGTGATATCCGGCGCCAACCAGTGCGGCTTTTTCGCCCTCGCTTTGTGGGTCCAGCTTGCCCAGGAAGACCCCACCCAAGGAGCGCACGGCCAGGGCGCCGACGATCCCCTCCGGAGTCCCCCCGGTGCCGATCATCACGTCCACGCCAGTGTCCGGCAGGGCGGCGAGCATGGCGCCGAGCAGGTCCGCTTCCCGCCGCAGCAGCACGCGCGCCCCGGTCAGGCGCACATCCTGGATCAGCTGGGCATGCCGCTTGCGGTCGAGGATGTAGACGATCAGGTCGCGCACGGATTTGCCCAGCGCCTTGGCCGTGACCCCCAGGATCCAGGCTGGCGGTGCGCTCAGGCTCTGCGGGCCGATCACGGCGGCGGCCTGCTCCGGCACGACCAGCTTGTGCATGTATTTCGATTCGGGCATGGTGACGATCGTGCCGCGCGGGGCCACGGCGACCACGGAGATTGTCCCCGGCTGGCCCTCGACCAGCAGGCTGGTGCCCTCGACCACATCGACCACCACGTCGGTCTGCGGCCCATCGCCGGTCCCAATGGCCGCGCCCCGCCGCAGGTATTCGGTCTCCGCGTAGCGCCGCTCTTCTCCGATCACAATGCGGCCGTCCATTTGGATTTTGCTGATCTCTTCGTGCATCGCCTTGGTGGCTGCACGGTCTGCCTGGGCGATATCCCCCAGGCCTATCCAGCGGCCTGCGGCGATGGCAGCCGCTTCCGTGGCCCGGACCAGTGAAATAGTGAGGTTGCGATCGATCATGGCTACTCCACGGCGATAGGATATCCGGCCGCTTCCCAGGCCAGCATCCCGCCCTTGAGATTATAAACATTGGTGTACCCCAGGTCCTGCATGATGCTGGCGGCGCGGATGCTGCGGCGGCCGGAGCGGCAGACGAAGATCACAGGCCGGTCCTTGGGCAGCTCGTCCCCGGTTTCACGGATCTTGCGCAGCGGGATCAGCCGGGTATAGGGAATGTGTCCGTGGTTGTATTCCGATTCCTCGCGCACGTCCACCAGCAGGGGGTTCCCCATCAGCTCGGGATCGGACAGGCACAGCAGGGTTTCGCTCGGTTTCCACTGCGGCACCTGGTGCTCGATCAGGGACACGCTGGCACGCACCTGCCCGTAGGGGTATTTCGGCAGCGCCTGGCATTCGGCGAACACGCGCCGGTCGCACTCGTAAATGCAGACCGAGGGATCGAGCACGTTGTGGAACAGGTGGTTGATCGCCTCCCGGGAGTTGAGGTAATGCCCGGCCCCGATGAACTCGTCGAAACCGACGGAAGCCATCTGGGCTTTGACCGACTCCCGCAGGCCCGAAAAAAATACGTCCCCGCCGCGCTTTCGAAACGTACGAACCACTGCTTCCAGCATGTGGATCCCGCTGATATCGCAGTGATCCACCTGCCCCATGCGCAGCAGCAGGTACTTCTGCTCGGGGTGGGCTTCCAGACTGTTGTAAATGCAGGTCTCGACGTGCTGGGTAGCTCCGAAATACAGCGAACCCCCGATCGTCATCACGCCCAGCTGGAGGCAGGGCAGCGTGCGCTCCTGGCGCACCAGCCCCTGAAAATTCGGGTCCGGTACGACGGGGTATACGTCCGGCGTGGAGGTCTTGATGATGTAGCGCATGAAGGAGACCAGCATGCCGGCCAGCACGGCGAACTCAAGCGGCAGCACCAGCGTCGCCAGCAGGGTGGCGACCATGATGGCGCTGTCCCCGCGGGAGGAATGCCAGATCCGGTGCATAGTTTTGCGGTCCACCATGCCGTAGGCGGTCATCACCAGCACCCCGGCCAGGGCGGCCTTGGGGATGAAACGTCCCAGCGGGGCGAAAAGCAGCATGGCGGCCAGGATCCACAGCCCCGAGAAAACGCTGGCCAGCTGCGTGCGCCCCCCGCTGTCGAACGAGACCGCAGTGCGGGTAAACGAACCGGAAACGGTGTACCCGGAGAAGAATCCGGCGGCGATATTGGCCAGGCCCTGGCCGACGAACTCCTGGTTGCTGTTGAGGCGCTGTCCGCTGCGGGCAGCTGTGGAGCGGGCGATCGAGATCGCCTCCACCAGGCCAATCGCGGCGATGGCTAAAGCCCCGGTCGAGATGCGCCCGATCAGGGACAGGTTGAACAGGGGAAGGTCGGCGAGCGGCGGCAGGCGGCGGGGCAGCTCCCCCAGCACGGCCAGCCCTGCCGATTCGGGCCCCAGCAGGGCGGCGAGCCCGGCCGTCAGCACCATGGCGATCAGCGCCGCGGGCCACCGGGGCCGGAAGCGCCGCAGCAGCGCCATCAGCAGGACCACCCCCAGCCCGATCGCCAGGCTGGTCAGGTGGGCGTCCCCGAGCTGGCGGCTGATATTGAACAGGGTGCTGAAAAGTGAGGGAGAGCTATCGATCTCCAGCCGCAGCAGGTGGCGCAGCTGGCTGATGCTGATCAGGACGCCGGCCCCGGCGGTGAATCCGATCACCACCGAATCAGAGACAAAATTGACAATCACCCCCAGCCGGGCGATCCCCATCACCAGGCGGACCACCCCCACCATCACCGCCATCAATCCTGCGGCGGCGATGTATTCGGGCGTTCCAGCCGGGACTGCCAGGACCAGCGTGGAGAGCACCAGCAGGGAGGCGGCGTTGGTCGGCCCGGTGTGCAGATGGGCGCTGGAGCCCCACAGGGCGCCCACAACCGCTGCAATAATGGCGGCGAACAGGCCGGTCTGGGGAGGCAATTCGGCGACCAGGGCGTAGGTGATCGCCTGGGGTAGCAGGACGACGGCGATCGTCAGGCCCGCGACCAGGTCAGGCCGCAGGTCCGAGCGCCGGTAACCCTGCAGGATTGTTTTCGGCCGCAGCAGAAAGCTGCGGATATCGCGGAGAGCGCGTTGCATGTTGATGATTGCAGGGGCGCGCGGGGGATGAAGGAAGATGGGGCGCGCCCGGATGGGTCAATCCCTGCCGAACGGTTTTTCAGGCAGCCTGTAAGCCTCCTTGACGGGTTTGAGCGGCCGCTTGAGCCAAAGGGGACGGCGGGTGCCGTCCGGGCTGTGGTCGACCGCCGATCGGGTCATCGCTTTCCATTCATTGTACACGACCATCGAGCGCTGCGTGTCTACCCAGACCTCGCCGTACTTCTCGCCCGGCTGTGCTTTGCGAACACTGACCGCTTTCTGCAGCCAGCAATGGGCGCCGCTGACCGGGTCGGGATGGACGGCATGGGTCAGGTTCTGGTGCACGCCGACGTCCTGCCACCAGATCCGCTCGGTATCCGGGTCGCTCGATTTCCAGGCCCGGCCGCCCTGAAGGATGTTGAGCCGGTAAGTGCCGTCCTGGTGGTCGTCCAGGGAGGCCAGGCTGGTGGTGCCGATATTGAGGCTGCCCTCGTCCTTGAGGCGCCAGCGGCCCAGGTGGTGGCTCATGGCGATCACGCCCGGTTTGATGCCTTCGGTGATCCATACCTTGTCGATAAAATAGCCGATTTCGGTCTCGACCCGGATCAGGTCCCCGCTCCGGACCGCCAGGCGCCGGGCGTCCTCGGGATGCATCCAGACCGGGTTCTTGTGGCTGATCTCGTACAGCCACTTGGCGTTGGCGCTGCGGGTGTGGATCAGAGTCGGCAGGCGGAAGTTAGGCAGCAGCAGCATTTCGCCCTGCTCGCGGCGGATGTTGTCTGGATGGACGTGGCTTTTGAGCGGCCAGGGGATGACGTATTCTTTCTCGGGCCAGCCCCATTCCGCCATCGTCGGGCTGAAGAACTCCAGCTTGCGGGAAGGGGTTCCGAAGCCAGCTTTCGCCTCGCCGTTGACATAAATTCCGACCACCTTGTCGCCTTCGCGGATGAGTAGGTCTTTGGATGGATCCCTGATCGCAGATCCCAGATCGGTATCTTGATCTGCAATCTGCGATTTTCTATCTGCGATCGCGGATTCAAAAGGTGTGTAATTCTCGCGCGTCACTTCAAAGGCCCCGTACTTGCGCATGTACGCCAGCGGAGAAAGGCCTTCTGCGGCGGCAGCCTGGGGCAGTCCCGGCACGCTGTTCTCGAAGATCCAGCGGTAGTACTCCTCCACTGTGATGATCTCGCCCGGGCGGTAGGGGCTCTCGAACTGCTCGCGGATGCCCAACGCCCCGTCCGGGTCCATGCGGGCGGAGAGCTCGATCCAGAACTCGTTCTCCTCCCAGACCTCCCCGGGGTTGGCTTCGTAGGTGTAAGTCACTTGATTCCCGGCGCGTTCCATTGCCACCCGCCGGACCGGCTGTCTGAAGGCGATCCACTGCCCGGCATGGGTCTCCTGGCTCATCAGGTCGTGGCGCTCGCCGGCGTGGCCCATCGGCAGCACGTAATCGGCGAACCAGGCCGATTCGTTCCAGGTCGGCGTCAGGGCGACGTGCAGCTTCATTTTTTCCTCGTCCTGAAGCGCCTTGAGCCACATGAAACCGTCCGGGTTGATCCACATCGGGTTGTACACCCGCGTGAAGTAGACATCGATCTCCCCGCGGCCCTCTTCCAGGAAGTGGGGCAGCAAGAAGCTCATCTCGTAGTGGGCCAGCGTCCATTCGTGCGGCAGGTGCAGCTCGTTCCAGGCGTTGAATGCGGGCGGCGTCTTGAAAGGCTTGGGGACGAACTTGTTCCAGCTGTTGCCGGAAGTGCCGCCGGGGTTGCCGACGCTGCCGGTCAGCACGTTGAGGAAAAACAGCGCCCGGGTGATCTGCCAGCCGCCCAGGTTGCCGATGCTGGCGGCGCGCCAGTTGTGGGTGGCCAGGCGGCCGCCGCTGTCGGCGACCATCTCGGCCGCCTCGCGGATGCGCTCGACCGGCACCTGCGACTCTGCAGCGGCGCGCTCGAAGGTGAATTCGGCATAGACGGTCTTGAGAAAGCGGTCAAACAAAGAAAAAGATCGCAGATCGAAGATCGCAGATCCTTGATCTGCAGTCTGCGATTTGTGCTCCCGGATTTCATGGAGAAGCGCTTCATCTTCGAACCTCAGCCGCCCATCCGCGACGGCCTCCAGCGTCTGTTCCCAGTTCACCCAACGGCGGACGAAATCCCGGTCGTACAGGTCGTGCTGGATCAGGTAATTGGCGATCGCCAGAAGCACATGGGCCTCCGAGCCGGGCCAGGTGGGCAGCCAGACGTCGCTGCGGCTGGCGGTGTTGCTCAGGCGCGGGTCGAACGTGATCAGGCGGGCGCCTTTCATCTTGCCTTCGACGATCCGTTGGGCGTGCGGATTGAAATAGTGCC
>JBFKII010000042.1:0-18454 GCA_041632295.1 Anaerolineales bacterium
ATATCCCCGGTCCAGACAGAAAAGTTCGGGGGTTGGAAGCGTCGGGGCTCCGGGACCCGGAAATGGAACAAATCCTGCGCCGTCGGCCACATCCGGTCCCGCAGCTCCGGCGGCAAGACGGGGGTCCAGGCGCCGGCCGCCAGAACGACATAGTCCCCTTGTATCTCGCCGCCCGGATCAGTCACCAGCCCCGTGACACGTTTCCCATCCCAAAGCCAGGTGCGAACGGTCTGCCCGGAATGGACTTTCACCCCGGCGGTCGCACCCATGTGGATCAGGACCCGGACCACCTCCCCGCTTTCCACCCAGCCAGCCTGAGGATTGAAATACCCATCCTGGAAAAAGCCCGGCTGCCAGACCGGAAACCGGCGGGCCATTTCCACCTGCCCCAGACGTTCCAGGGGATAGCCGCGGGCCATCAGGGCATGGAAGCTCTCGAATTCAAAACCTCCTGGCTGTATCGGTTCCCTTGCCAGAATCTGCACACCCGTGTTGTGATACAAGGGTCTTTCCCATTCCCGGTTCCAACGCTCCCAGCCGGCAAATGCGGCTTCCATCAACCCGGTGTAAAACAGGTCTGCGCCGTAATCCATCCGGATAGCCTTGCTGATATCTGTGGAAGAGGCCTGTGGGTGGGGCAAAGGACCGGGGTCAAACAGGTGCACCTGCGCCCCGCGCTGCTGCAGTTCAAGAGCCGCAGCAGCACCGAAGACGCCTCCGCCGGCGATCAAGATACGCGTCAAGCCTCACCTCCCCGGATTATTTCGATGCTTTTGCCAATATCGTTGGATTCCCGCGGCTGACATCCAGGCCGGATTGGCAATTTCATGGGCCTCACCAGTATGCTCTGCCAGACCGTGGGCTTTCGCCCGTTCCTGAAACCAGTGTGGCAACAGAGCCCGCAGTTCCTCAAGCGTCGGGCCGGATGGCAGGGTAGCTTCGATCCAGGCTTCCACCGCATCCAACGTTGCTCCTAACAGCTGCCAGTGTTCTTCCACATCCGGGTAAATGCCGAAATGGGTGGCCGCCACCTGGCGGACGGGCAGGCTGCGGATTTTTTCAAAGCTTTGGCGCCATTGTTCGAGGTGGAATTCCGGCGGAGGCATGGGCAGCATGATTAATGGGGGCCCTTCCAGCCGCACTCCGCCGATATCTCCGCTGAACAATGTGTCTCCCACAAGAAAGGCCATATGGTGGGTGGCGTGGCCAGGGGTATCATAGGATCGGATCTCCCAACCCTGGACGAAATCCACCTGCCCATCATGCAGGGCATGAAGATTCTCCTCCGGCACCGACAGCATTTCCCCCCACAAGGGTTTCATCTGGTCGCCGTAGATCCGCTCTGCACTGGCCAGCAATCTTGCAGGGTCCTGTAAATGCGGCAGACCTCGCTTGTGAACGTGCACACGGGCGCCCCGCCTCGCCAGTGATCCACAGGCGCCGGCATGATCCAGGTGGATGTGGGTCACGAAAACATCCGTGACATCTTCCGGTTGATACCCATGGCGCGCCAGTCCGGCGGTCAGCGCCTCCAATGTGGACCCGGGACCGGTTTCAATCAGGATGCAACCTGCGTGGTGCGGAAGCAGGTACGCGGCGATCGTGCCAGGCACGCCTTGAAAGTGGAGATCTAAGGTCTGAATCTGCATGAGTTCTCCTGATGAGATGTCCAAATTGTAACAACCCTTGTGCCTTGCGGGAATCCGTTATCGCCCTTTTTCCTTGTCAATTCTCTCCAACAGAAATTGTTTAATCCGAAACGAAAAAAAGCCGCCCGTATCCAGGCGGCTTGGCTAAATCATGGGTTTGTTGGAATAGTCAGCTCAGTTCAGGTTCGATCAGCCCGTAAGTGCCGTCCCGGCGCTTATACAGGACATTGATAGCATTGGTGTCAAAGTTGAAGAAGATGAAGAAAGTCTCGTGCCCGAGCAGGTTCATCTGGTCGATAGCTTCCATTTCATCCATCGGCTGGACCGCAAACTTCTTCCGGCGGGCAATGACGTACTCGTCCTGAACCTCGTCTTCGAACTCCTCAGGGGGAGCAACAGCCTCACTTAGTGAAGTGCCGTCGCCTCTGCCGCGAAATCTTTTTCCTTTATAGCGCTCCATTTGCCGCTGAATCTTGTCCATGGCCTGATCGAAAGCGACAAAAATATCCTCCGCCCGTTCCTCGGAACGCAGGATAAACTTTTTTCCCCGGACGGTGATCTGCGCGACCTGCCGGTCCGCCACACTGCGGGCGGACTTCACATGAGCCAGATCGACCCTGGTCTCTTCGATACCGGAAATATAGCGGTCCAGCTTGGACGCTTTTCCGGTCACATAATCACTTAAACGCTCGCTGATTTCCATATTTCTGCCGAAAATATCGACTTCTACTGCCATGAACTGCCTCCTTTTTTTTTCTTCCACCCGAACCCCTCCGGATGGCCGTTTTGAATTCAGGCAGAGCTAGGCTGACGCTCTGGCCAGCGTAAACACGTAAACCGCCTGGGATCCCGCGCGCAGCAATGCACCGGCACACTCGTTGGCAGTCGTACCGGTGGTGAACACGTCGTCAAATAAAAGCACATTTTTTTCGGAAACAACGCTGGGGTCCGCCCAAAAGGCTCTCTGAAGATTATACCGCCGCTCCTCCCTGGAGAGACCAACTTGGGAGCGAGTTTCCTGGGATCTGACCAATCCCCGGCGGCGAAAAGGTAACGATAATTCTGCACAGAGCGGGGCGGCGAACAGGTCCACCTGGTTATAGCCTCGCATTCGCTCTCTTTCAAGACCGAGCGGGACCGGCAGGCCAATTTGAACCGGCCATTCCAGATTTTGCAAAAAGGGTGCTGCTGCCTGTGCAACCCAATGCCCCAACGATCGGTCTCCCCGATGCTTCAGCGCCATCACCACCTCCCTGAAAGGCCTGGCGTAGCGGGCAAAGGACCTGGCCTGTTTGAAATCGGGGGCAAAAAGAGTGCAAGCTTCACAAAGCGCCTCCCTGCCGGCCGGCGAGGCGCAAATTTTGCAGACCGGGTTCTTGATGATTTCGATCTGGGAAAGGCATGCAATGCAAATAGGCACACCCATCACGCCGCAGCCGGCGCATACAGGTGGGGCAAGCAGATCCAAAAAAGCGTACTTCCATCCCTCAATCGTTGAAGACACGGCTGACCCCCTCATTTCGTGCAATTTTTATTGGAAGAGAATGCCCCCCAGGGCGGAGGTCATCAGGATCAGGGCTGCCGGGCCCAGCAAGATGATCAGGAGCGAGGGGAAAATCAGGAACGCCATCGGAAACAGCATCTTGATCGGCGCTTTCTGGGCTTCTTCCTCGGCCAGCTGGCGGCGGCGAACACGCATCGCATCGGACTGGACCCTCAGCACGTTCGCCATACTGACGCCGAGTTGTTCGCTTTGCACGACGGCGGCAACAAAGCTGGTCAGCTCGCTGATGCCGACACGTGAGGCCATGTCGCGCAGCGCTTCGCGCCGGATTTTTCCGAGCTGCATCTCCCTGAGCACCCGGGCAAAGATCAACGACAGCTCATTATCCCATTTCTCCTGCACCTTGCTCATGGCCATATCAAACCCCAGCCCGGCTTCGACGCAAATCGTCAGCAGGTCGAGGGCATCCGGCATCGCTTTGCGGATCTCTTTTTGCCGGCGGTTAATTTTACTGCGCAGCCACAACTCGGGCATGTAGAAAAATACGACCGACGCCCCAACAGAGAACAACAGAGCGGTGGTCCCGGTGAAGAAACTGCCTTCAGGCACGAACGAACCCATGATCAGCATCAGCACACCAGCGCCAATCCCTACCAGCCTCAAAGCCCAAAACACTGTCGGGTCTATCCCGGAGGGATTTCCGGCCTGCTCCAATTTTCGGGCAGTGTCCTGGATTGCGTTCTGAGGGGTGAATCGCAGGGCAATTTCGCCCAGCCGTCTGGCCATCGGAAACAACACCCGGTCGGAGAAGCTCTGTGAGAGCTCGATCTCCTCCAGGGAAACGGTCTCCCCGCGTTGTGCAAATTCCTGGAGCCGCTCCTCGAGCGGATCGACGTTATTGTTGTTTCGCAGGCCGATCACGATCAGGACGATCGCACCGATTACGACCAGGACACCAAATCCGATCAGAATTTCCATCAACCGCTCCTTAGACCTCGATACTGGCAACGCGGGTCATGGCATAGTAACCCGCCGAGATCATGATGCCGCCGCAGATCAACATCGGTATCCCGCACAAACGCGTCTCCGGCAGGAAAAACTGCTCCATGTACGGGCGGTTGAGCGCCCAGAGTGCGAATGCCAGGGCGATCGGCATGATCGCCAGAATCCGCCCGGAATAAAGCACCTGGGCCACCAGGACTTCAATCTCGCGTTTGATCCGGATGCGCTCGCGGATGGTGTAGGAGATTACCTCGAGGATTTCGGCCAGGTTACCACCGGATTCGCGCTGGATGTTGATGGCGGTGATGATGAAATCCAGGTCTTCGCTGGGGATGCGCCGCAAGAGGTTATCCAGGGCATCTTCTACCAGCACCCCAAGCTGGATTTCTCGCACCACCCGGCGAAATTCGTCCGAGATGGGGGCAGGCAGCTCACGGCTGACCGCTTCCATGGCCATGAACTGCGAATAACCGGCCCGCAAACCGTTTACCATCAGGTTGAGCATATCCGGGAGCTGCTCACCGAAACGCTTCAGGCGGATATTTTGCTGTCGCTTGACATATGCACGGGGGACAAAAGGCCCGGCGATGGCGCCGATCGCAGCCAGGAACGGGGCTTCCGGACCGCCGCGCCCCAGCCCCCAACCGAGAACCGCCAGCCCCAACATCGAAAGGAAGATAAGGCTGACATACTCTCCGGATTTAAGTTTTAAATCCGCCCTGGATAGCTCTCGTTGGATTCTTTCCCCAAAACTGGTTCGCTCTACACGGACGTTGATCCAATCGGCAAAAGGACTCGAGTCCGCTTCCTCGACAACCTCGTCCTCGGAATAAATGCTCAGGCGCTCCTCTACCAGGGAGCGCTCTCCTGTGACGGTGATGATGATTCCAACCAGCAGCAATATGGCCGCCAGGCCCCCACCGATCCAGATCACGAGGTCCATGTAATCCTAACTCCTGGGATTTCGCCGCCCCAGACCAAAAATGGTCGCCGGCAGATGGATTCCCGAAGCTTCGATCCGCTCCATGAATTTCGGTCGCAGACCTGTGGGCCGCAAATTCCCGACTATTCTGCCTTCATCATACCCCAATTGCTCAAAAATGAACAAATCCGTGGTTGTGATGACGTTCCCTTCCATCCCGGTCACTTCAGTGATGTTGACGATTTTGCGAGTCCCGTCGCGCATGCGGTCCTGATGGACGATCAGGTCGATGGCGGAGGCCACCTGCTCGCGGATCGCCCGCACGGGCAACTCCATTCCGGCCATCAAAGTCATGGTTTCCAGGCGGGCGAGCGTATCGCGCGGGCTGTTGGAGTGCAGCGTGGTCATCGAGCCATCGTGACCTGTGTTCATCGCCTGAAGCATGTCCAGGGCGGCCTCATCACGAATCTCACCCACGACGATCCGGTCGGGGCGCATACGCAGCGAGTTGATCACCAGCTGGCGGATGGTCACTTCACCGCGCCCCTCGATGTTCGGCGGGCGGGATTCGAGTGTGACCACATGTTCCTGCCGCAATTGAAGTTCAGCCGCATTTTCGATCGTGACGATTCGCTCATCTGAAGGGATAAACCCGGAAAGAATATTCAGGAGAGTGGTCTTTCCGGAACCGGTGCCGCCGGAAATCACGACATTGATGCGGGCTTCAACGCATGCCTTGAGGAACTGGAGCGCTTCAGGCGTGGTGGAGCCGAATTCGACCAGCTGCTCCACGGTGATCGGGATTTTTGAAAATTTACGGATGGTCAGCGTAGGGCCGACAAGCGAGATGGGCGGGATGATGGCGTTGACACGCGAGCCGTCGGGCAGGCGGGCGTCCACGTATGGGCTGGACTCATCAATGCGCCGCCCGAGCGGCGCCACGATGCGGTCGATGATCCGCATGACATGGTCATCGCTCTCAAACGCCACAGGGACGCGTTCAATGCGGCCTTCGCGCTCGATATAGATGTTCTTGGCGCCGTTGACCATCACCTCCGTAATGGTCTCATCCTCCAAAAGATCCTGGAGCGGTCCGAAACCCAGAATTTCCGCCGAGATCTGTTCGAAAAGACGGTGCTTCTCCGGACGGGTGAGCACGATCTTTTCTTCCGCCAGCACCTGCTCAAACAGCTCCTGGATAGTGCGCCGCACCTCCCCCACCTTGGTGACATCCATGGACGGGTCCAGTTCAGCCAGCAGGCGGTTCTGCACCCGCGTTTTGAGGTCGAAATACGTTTCGCGCTGGGCGCTGACACCTGGGGGCGTCATTCGCCGGGTTTTCAATGCGGACAGGCGCGACTCGCCCTCTTCCCCGTCTCCCTGGTTGGAGCCTCCTTTCCCTTGTTCGATTCTTCTTAAAAGTGAAGACATTCGTGGTCTCCTATGAATGCTACTGCTACTGCACGACGCTCAGCTGGGCAACCCTTTCGCGGACGATCTCCGCCAATGATAACATCGCCCGGCCCGCCGGCTGGGAGCGGTTCTTGCTTTCCAGCATAAACGGCACGCCGCGGTTGACGGAGGGGATCACGGTCCGGCTGTCCAGCGGAATAATTGCTTCGATCTGTTTCTTGAAGTTGTCTCCAATTTTTTCAGGGGTGATGTTGATCCGCTTGTCATAGCGGTTCATAATGAAAATGATGCTGTCGGGCGGCAAACCCAATGCGGTGGAGACATCTAAAAACGTGCGCGAATTGGCGATGGCGGGAATGTCCTGGGTGGTGATCAGGACGACCATGGCGGCGTTTTCCAGAGCTGCCAATGTCAGGTCGTTCAAATCCGAGGACGTGTCGATGATGACATAAGCATACAGCTTTTTCAGGTAATCCAGCAGCTTGATGAACTGGTCGTCGGTAATTTCGTCGGCCATTTCGGGGCGCGGAGGCGATGCCAGGATTTTGACGCCGGATGTGGCATGCGTGATGACAACTTCCTCGACCACCTCCGGGTCCAGCTCATCCACCCGGATGGTCAGGTCGCCGACATGGTTTTTACCCTGTTCGTTGAAAAAGATAGCCGTATCCCCGAATTGCAGGTTGGCGTCCACGATGATCACCTGGCTGTCATCGTTCTGCAGGCTGATCGCCAGGTTGGCAGCCACCGTTGAGCACCCGGTGCCGCCCTTCGGGCTGTAAACCGTGATGACGCTTCCCTCGTTGGCAAACACGGAAGGCATGGACATTTTCGACCCTCTGGACGGGGAGAAAGTCAGGCCTCCCGCAGAGACCTTTTCCTTTTCCTCAACTGCCATGGTCCCTGCCCGGCGGATCGCCGATATCAAGTCGTCAATCGCCGGAGGTTTGGTCAGAAAATCCCGGGCGCCGGCCAGCATTGCACGGCGCATGTAGTTGGCGTCCGACTGAACGGACAGGACGACGATCTGCGTCCAGGGGATCTTCTGTCGGATCGCCTCCGTCGCAACGATGCCGTCCATATCGGGCATATTGATATCCATCAGCACCACATGGGGCTGAAGTTCGGAGACTAACTCAATCGCTTCCTTTCCGGTCCGCGCCGCTCCGACAACATCTACGCTGGTTTCAAATTGAAGCAGCTTGCGGATATTCTCGCGGGTCTCGGCAATGTCATCAACAATCAATACCCTGGTTTTATCGTTTGTCATGCTTTATAAAGGCTCCATGTCCCGATGATGGAAAAAGAATCAGGGCTGCGGCTGCGGCTGCTGGTCGTTAGGCAGAGACGGCGGGATCAGATCGTCGATGCGCGGCTCGAGCCCGTAAGGCAGCTTGGCAGGGTTCTGAATATTATACTGATCCAGCAGGAACTGCAGGGTGACCGCCTCGGTCTCGGCGCGCGAGTCATCGTTCGCACCCCGCATCGCCAGCGAAAGATAAGCACCGTTCATCACCAGGTAATTCAGGGTGACCGCATCTTGCGGCGTGACCACCAGGGTGATGATGTCGGGTCGCTCGATGGCCGGTACGGGTGTGGGTTCGCCGTCGGCCTGCTGGTCGGGAGCTGCAGCCGGGTCTGGAGTAGGGGTGGGTTCGGCGCCGGGATCCTCCAGCGAGAATGTGCCCATGTTGAGCACCATGGCGTGCTGGATCAGCGTCTGGCTTACCGCTCGCGGCCGCTGAGGTTCAGAGGGCACGATGTAGAATGGCTGTCCCAATGTGGGATCCAGCTCGAGCCTGCCCACCGGAGAGACCACACCGCCGGAGACAACTTGGGCAGTCAGGGTCTGCAGCAGTTCATCTGAGATGATGGTCGTCTCTGCAGATGATGCGTCGGCAGACTCCTCGGTGATGGAGGTGACCACAGCAGGTCCAGGGGCCAGAACAGAGGATGTGTTGTTCGGAAGTATCGTCTGGGTGGTGGTGTCGATATCCACGAAGAGCAGGGTCACAATCACGTTTACGTAATCCCCCCGCCTCAAGCCGTAAGCGACGCTGGAAAGACGGTTGATGGGGATCGATACGGCGACCATGCCCGGGTCGATCAGCAGTGCGGCATCCGAGCCGGAAGGCCCGAGGTCGCTGAAGTCCGCCACCATGGCACGGGTCAGGAAGATACCAGGCTCGAGGTCAAACCGGGCGACCAGCCCGGCACCCACCACCTGCTCCAACTCGGTGAACATCCCATCGATCACCCGGTCTTGGGGGATGGCAACAAGCTGGACGACGCCTTCTGAAATCTCGTCCCCCCGGGAGACACGCTGGGTGGTGATCACCACATTGGTGGTCGGTGTCTGCGGATCCTGTACAGTCGGCGTGCCGTTGGAGGGCGCCGGCTGGTTCAAGCGCTGAAGTATTAAGACCGCTCCTACCAAACCCAAGATAAGAATTAAACCTATGTAGATCAGGATTCTGCCACGACGCATCGGGTCCTCCTCAAGGTATTAAAGTTGACGAGACTTCTTGATCGGTGAATATTTTACACTTTTTAGGTCGCATTCGCTCGTCAATACCCGGACGAATTTTCCCGCTTAAAGACAGGGCGCTGTCTCTCGACAGCGCCCGATTCGGCAAATTAGCCAATATTTCGTTAGAGCTTAGATATTGTTGACAATGTTACTGAAAACATTGCCGATGGCCGGCCCGAGCAGAGCCAAAATAACGATAACAACGACTGCGACAAGGACCAAAATGAGGGCGTATTCAACCAGACCCTGGCCTTTTTCTTGCTCTTTTGGTGCGAACAACATGGCATTCACCTCCTTTTTAGAATTAGGAATATAATTATTATAATACATTCCTTTCAATCTGTATTATATTTTATTTGCATTTCTGTTCAATAGTACAAGGGGGTACTTTAGGGGGAACGAGGGCCGAAAATGGCCGTTGACCCCGAAAATCAGGCGGAATTTGCACCGATCGGCACGCTCAATACCACCCGCGAACCCTGGCCGATCACGCTGTCGATTTCGAAAAACCCACCCAGCATTTCGGCTCGCTCCCGGATCAGCTTCAGTCCGGTAAACGCCTCGCTATCGTTTTCGCTGATGTCAAACCCTTTTCCATTGTCTTCCACGCTGGCGCGCGCCTCCACGTCGGTCAGGTCCAACTGCACCTGGATCTCAGACGCCTGGCTGTGGTTGACTGCGTTCCCCAGCAGTTCCTGCAGCGATCGGAAGAGGACCACCTCCAGGTAGGACTCCAGCCGCCTTTCAACGCCGGTGACCGTCATCTCAATATCCAGCCCAGTCTGGTTTTTTACCGTGTCGACATAGCGCCGCACAGTCGGGACCACGCCGAGATCATCCAGCATCATCGGGCGCAATTGGAAGATGAAATCCCGCACCTGTTGGAAGGTGGTCGAAGCCGTCTCTTTGAGCACCTGGAGTTCATCCCGCGCTTTGCCCTGGTCCACGTCGAACAGCCGGGTGGCGATTTCGGCCTGCAAAATAAAGTTGGACAGGGACTGCGCCGGACCGTCGTGCATCAGCTTAGAAAGCCGCTGGCGCTCCGATTCCTGCCCCTGGATGAGCATCTCGACGGTCGCAAATGAGCCTTTCCCGCCCTGCTCTTTCGCCGCCCCGGCCGTGTTCAGGTGATTGATGCTCTGCAGCAAATCGATGTATTTCTGCAGCGATTCCCGCTCCTGCTGCAGTTTGTCCAACTGCCCGCGCATCACGAACAGCCGCTGCAGAGCTTCCAGGCCCTCCTCATAAGCCGACCGGATCTCATCCTTGCCGATGCCCTCGACGCCTGCCTGGACCCGCTGGAGACGGGCGGTCACTGAAGCGTTGCGGTTGGCCTGGCGGTCGACTTCCATCCGGCTTTGCTGGATCTTCCGGTCCAGGTTCGAGCGTTCTTGAAGGGTGCGGGAGTACTCTTCCTGGAACAGGATTTTGGCCTCGTCCCAGCTTTCAAAATCCCGAACCCGGGAATCCAGTGTGCCGATATCGTCCATGTCGGTCACCTCTAGCTGTCTTGTTCGTGAAGCCGGACCCAGCCATGCCGCAGGGCGTACACGGCGGCCTGTGTGCGGTCCTCAACACTGAGTTTGCGAAGTATGGATGTTACGTGGTTCTTTACCGTCTGGTGGCTGATCCCCAACATCGTGGCGATCTCTTTGTTGCTCATTCCGTGGGTGACGCAGGCCAACACTTCCATCTCTCGGCTGGAGAGCGGATGGAACGGCTCCCCAGGATTGCTGTACGGCCTGGAGGTCTCCCCCATTTTTTCTTCCAGCCAGTAATTAATGCTACGGGCGTCGAAGATATGGTCTCCGACGACAAAATTGCCCTGGTTTACCTGCCGCACCACGTTCATCAGGTGATCGGGTTTGACCCCTTTCGAGCAGTATGCCATTGCTCCGGCGCGCATGGCGTGAATGGCCTGCTCGACGTCGTCGTAGCCGGTCAGCAGAACGATCTTAACGGGCAGCTTATCTCCAATGACGTTTCGGGTGATCTGCTGCCCGTTCAGCCCGGGCAGGTTCACATCCACGATGGCGACCATCGGGCGTAGTTCCTCGATGATGGTCATGGCGTCGTTTCCGTTCGCTGCCTGACCGATCACCTCAATATCCTCTTCCAAAGACAACGTATCGACCACACCCTGCCGGAAAAGCGGGTGATCGTCGATCACAACTACGGTTATTGGGCTCATAATAGGTTCAAAAAATCCGTTTAATTGATTCGACCGCCGGTCGGGGGGGCTTTGGGGAAAAACCGGCCAGCCTGGATGGATTCAACAATTGAAAGCATCCAGCCCTCGTTAACGGCCAACCATCCACCCCGGGATCAGCGTTAGTATAGCACAGCAGTACTATGCGGGCAATAAAAACGGGCGTTGTATGCCACAGCTATTATGTTTTTGATATGGGGAAAATGTCCTATCCTCCGTCTCCAGGCCAGGCGTACACGACCATATTGGTGCCACCAAGCGCCGGACTGTAAGGTGAGTCTGAACGAAAGACCGGGCTCCCGATCCCCTCCAACAGCGGGTACCAGCCCTCCAGGGTGACCAGGTACGCCGCTCCGGAACGGCTCAGGTGGTCCGCCAGGAGTGGCTCATCCCGAATGAATGGGATCACCTCCGGCGAGACCAGCCCGGCGAGGTCCAACAGATCTCGCCCGGCGAAATAGCCCAGTGCGCCGATATCATGCGCGGCGATCAGCGCATCCTCCGGGGTGTTCCCCGCCACCCACAGCGCTGTGGCCACCATTTCGCTCTCAATCACAGCGACATCGCGCCCGTAAGCCATCCCGCCCTGAAACCAAAACGCCAGCAACACCAGGGCGGTCGAAAGTGCCCACACCCGGCTCAGTATCCAACGCCGGCGCGTCCCCTGGCCTTGCACCCACCAGGCCATCCCGATCAGGCCACAAATGAAATAAACCGGCATGGCAGGGATCAGGTAGCGTCCGTGCTGGTAGACCACCGGCAGCCGCCAGGCGTACAGGCCGGCGTACCCCAGGTACCAGAGCGGGCCCGCCAGCCAATCCCACCTGCGCTTCCGGATGGCGCGCCAGACAAAAACCATGAAACCGGGCAGCAGGAGTGCCCCCGGACCGACCAGCGCTAGGGACAGCTGTTCGATCAGCCTGGCGCCGATCGGCACATTCTGGAGGACGGCATACTCCGCCTGTTTGGCAAAAAATGTGTTCGGCAGCGGGCGACCGGCCAACTCAAAATTGAACAGGAGATAGATCCCGACCGGCAGCGCAGCGCCGGCCAACAGGAGCGAGAGATCGGCGCGCTTCCGCTGCCAACCCGCGCCCCGGAATAGTAGCGCCCATCCAGCCGGCCCGAGTAAAGTCAGGGCGTCCGGCCGCAGCCAGGCACCCAGACCGATCAGAATTCCCCAGAAAAATCCAGCATACCTCCTATTCCCGATCTGCACCAACAAAACGGCGGCCAGCAATGCATATGGCAGGGTCTCCATCCCTGAACCCGCTGCCCAGACCAGGTGCCACTCGAATGCCAGGAACAGGCCGATCGCCCAGGGCCAGCCGCGACCGGGCAGTCCGTATGCGCCGGCTGCACGGCTGCCGGCGAGCGCCAGCCCGGCAAGCGCGGCCCAGCCCAGCAAGTATGTCCAGAGATAGGGACCCATGTCCAGGCGGTGCCCGATTGAAAGGGCCAGGCTCCACAAAGGGGCGGTCGATCCGGCGGATGGCTGCCCCGGCAGAAACGCCCACCCCTCCCCCCGGGCCAGGCTGCGGGCATAGGTCTGGTGGATCCAGGCATCATCCAGGGGGAATCCTATGCGGTAGGTGCCGGCCGCCCACCACAGGTACCCTCCCAGGGCCAGCGCGGCGGCCAGCCCGAACACCAGCCATCGGCGGCTCACGGCAAGACCTCGAACAGGCGCGCCGTGCCGGCATCCCCGATGTACTGCAGGCCGGGCCTCCCACGCGGTTTCTCGTACAGGTCCACCAGCCCCTGCTGTGACTCGAGCACCAGATAACGCGCCCCGTAGCGCCTGCCCGCTGCCAGGATCGCCGGCTCCCCACCGTGAGGGATCACGATGGCGGCGCGGCCGGTGCGAATGAAATACCCCGGCGGGTTGTTCACCATCACGATGTCGGCGGGATCCGCTCCTGCAGCCATCAGAGCAGCTTCCACCGTACTATCCAGGTTATCTTGGCCATGCGCAGCGCCGATGGGCAGACTCGGCAGAAACAAAAACAGTGACGCGAGCAGTGCGAAAACAACCAGGCTGGAGCCGAACACCCTCCTGGCCTGGTCGCGGCGCCAGCCGCGCTGGCGGGCACCCCAGCCCACAAAGGCGCCCAGCCCCGCCGGGACCAGCGCCCACAGCAGCGGCTGAAGCGCAGCTCCGGCGTGGAAAAAACCGCCGCGCGCCCCGGCAAACGGGAAAATCAGTGACATCAAAATGAACAGCAGGGCCCACATGTCCGCCCCCAAGCGCACGACCGGTTTCCCCCGCAGGCGCAGCCCCCCACAGATCATCAGCGGCCCCAGAAAGATCACCCCCTGGACCGCTAGGGCGGACTGCAGGTTCTGCCAGCCGGCTGAAATGCGCGCCGCCAGCAGCGGCCCTGGCCCGGCGGACCACCAGCTGGAAAACCCGATCTCAGAAGCCGGGTAAGCGAACAACTGGTCATATTCGGTGAACCACAGCGCAGACGAATTCCCCGCTGGCAGTGCGGAACCGAAAGCCATTGAGTTGCGCAGAAACCAGGGCCCCATCACAAGTAAGTACCCTGCCAACGGAACAGGCCACACCCGACGGCCGGACTGAAAAAGAAACACCGATAACAGCGCCGGAAAGAGCCAGATAAACCCCTCCGCCCGCGCCAGGTGCATCAGCCCGGCCAGCATGCCCAGAGCAAAAGCCCCGGCAGGCCGGTTTCGCAGGTCCGCCAGCCAGACCAGGCAGAATAGTCCCCCCAACAGCATATAAAGGGCAAACGTGTCCGTGGTGGTCATGAAGCGCAGGTAGTAACCTGAAAACAGTGCCAGCAACCCGGCCAGCAGCGCTGCTCGCTGCCTCGCGGGGGTCTCAAGACCGTCATTCAAACGGTAGGCCAGATACCCGGTCAACGGCGGGACCAGCGCGGCGGCCAGGACAAAGCCGATCTGCGCGCCCGAGAACCCGGCCCAGGGCACGAGAACAAGCCCGGCGGCCGCCAGGATCGAAGTCAGAGGCATCCAGTAGGCGTGCGAGGGGTGGGGTAGCCCCTCCGGATCGTCCAGGTAGTTCCACAGCACCGGTTCGGTGAACCCATGACCTCCTGCCAGGCGCGCCCCGCCCATGTAGTAATAATCGGCATCCATGTAGCCGGGCTCGGACTGCAGCCAGGCCGTCAGAACTGATACAGCCAGGCCCAGGATCGCCAGCAGCAAGATGGTCCGTTTCATGGCAGGCGGTACAACAGGTAGATGCCGTTCAGGTCCGCCACCGTTTCCAGTTGGGGAAGTAAATCGTCCAGAGTTTGCCAGTCCTGGGGCAGATAACGGTCATCCTGGGCGTAAAATTCCCGCCCGCTGGCGTAATACAGCAGGTGGGTGAAAGAGTCCCGGCGCCATGCTTCCTGCACGGCATCCACATCGTAGCCGTGTTCCCGAATCGTGGTGATCCAGGCGTCCAGAATTTCATCAGGTTCGCATACTGGCAGGCAATACGCGCCGCGCGGCTCCCAGAGCATTTTGACCCGGGCGCCCTCCGGCAGTCCGTCGACCGCTTCCATCGCCAGCGCGTACATGCCCAGATTTTGCGCCAGATAGTCGGAGTCCGCAACCTGGTTGAAGAGATAGCCGGGCACCTCCCGGCGCACAGCCTGGCCGGTCAGCTCGAAAAGGTTCAGGCCGAAAACCACCAGTACCGCGATCGCGGCGATCCGCCCGAGGCGCACACCGGGCCATTGGAACCGTTCCAGGGCTTCAAAACCGGCAGCCGCCAGGATCGCCAGCACCGGAAACAGCCCCAGGTAGAGCCGGGTCTGGATCAGCAGCCCCGACAGGCGCCCTGCAAGGGCCCAGACGATCCACCCCGCCAGGCAGAACAGCCAGGCGTTGCGCAGAAGCTGCTGCTGGTCGCCTCGGCGCCTCCGCCACCCAATCCCGGAAAGCCCGCCCAACGCCAGCAGCAGCGGCCCGGCGGAGACCCCAAACCCGGCCGCGGCTTCCACACCGGTAATCGTCGCCTGCCAGGGCAGCAGCAGTGCGTTCTCCCAGCCCCCCCAGGGAGGCAGCCCCTGGTAAAACTGGAGCCGGAAGGCGGACATGGTTTCCGTGGCGAAAACAAAAGGGTAAAACGGGTTTCCCGTCGCCAGCAGGTTTTTCAGCCACCAGGGAAGGCTGGTGAGGGTCAGGGTAAGGCCGAAGACGATCCCACTGCGCAAGATCCCGGGAAATCGTGATTTGGTGTCCGGCCTGCCACGTTCATTTCCGGGTGCCGGCGCCGATCCATCGCCCGGATCCGTAATTTCCAGGGTTCGGGGTGCATTCACTGGCCCAAAAAATCCTTCCAATACGATCAGCGCGATGCCGGCCAGTGCGACGACCCCGGCGGTGTACTTGGTGCCCAGTGCGAAACCGGCGAAGATTCCGGCCAGCACCAGGTCCTTGCTTCGCCTGCCCCGGCTCCAGGATTCCAACCGGACGAACACCCCGATCCCAAAGAGCATCACCAGCCAGTCGATATAGCCCCAGGACAGCGCGCTGGCGAGCGAAAACCCCGAAACCAAAGCCGCACAGCCCACCCAGGCCCCGCGGGCGCTGATTCGAGATTCGATAAAACCGGCCAGACCAATCAGCGTCAGAACCCCGAATGCCCATCCCAGCACAGCAAATGTTTTCGTCCCCGCCAGGGCTATCGCCCAGGTGTAAAGCATCTCGCCGGTCTGGGGCATGCCCCAGTACATGTTCCCGGGGACAAACCTCACCTGGCCCATCGCCAGGTAGGCGCGCGGCAAGCCCAGGTGGTAGACCAGGGAATCGAACTTGAGCGGGGGCGCCAGGGCGGTCAGCAATGCGAGCAGGAGCACAGCCCCGATCCCCCAGGCCAGCAGGCGCCCCAGGCCGCCTCCCCCTCGGTATAGGCGGACCAGCCCGGTCGCCTGCCTGAACCAACCCCAGACGTTCCTGTTCAACAGGATCGCCGGCAGAAATAGTAGCAGCCAGCCTAGCCAGGCCGCAGTGCCGATAGCAGCCCCGAGTACCAGGTAAACGACGCCCAGCAATCCAAGGCCGAGACCGGCCTGCAGCGCCATGCGCACCAACGGTGGGTCGCCTGCCAGAGGCGCCAGCCGCGCGCCCAGGCCGCCCGCCAGCCCGATCACCGCCAGAGACACGGCTACCTGCCCTCCCAATCCCAGGAGATGAACGGCCAGCTCGGGCGTGAACGGCTTGTGGTACCAGTAGTATGCGGCCAGAACACCAATCATCCAGAGGGCTGCCAGCAGGCCAATGAGGGGAGGTGAAATGCGTTTTTCGCGCATCATGGAATCCGGTACAGGTGGTAGACCCCGCCGAAATCCGCGGCCGGCTCCAGCTGCGCACGAACATCATCCCAGGCAGCCCAATCCTGCGGTTGGAAACGCCCGCCTGCCCGGATGCGTTCCGCCCCATGGCTGAAAACCAGGACGTGCGTGAATCCCTGGCTCCGCCAGGCGCCCAGGATGGCCGCTGCGTCGTATCGTTGGCCGCGGGCAAGCACGATCCATTCGTCCAGCACCTCGTCCGCTTCGCACGGCGCCCGGCAATACAAAGAACGGGCTTCCCACAGCATGCGGACGCGCGACCCCGGTGGCAGGGCATCGAGCGACTGCACGGCACGTGCGTATTCCCCCAGGTTATGGACCAGGAAGGCATCCCGACTCTCCAGTCCAAAGGTCTGCTGCGGGACTCGCCGGTACACTGTTCCGGCGGAGGTCTCTACCAGGTTGAGCCCAAGCACCAGCAGCACCATCACGCCGGCAATTCTTCCCAGCCGCACCCCGCTCCAGGGCACCCCGATAAGGCCCCGGAAACCCGCTCCTGCCAGCATTCCGAAAATAGGAAAAACAACCAGATACAGGCGCGACTGGATCAGCAACCCGGAAATCCGCCCGGCAGCCGCCCAAACCAGCAGGGCCGTAACTCCGAAAACCCAGGACGCTCGCAGGGTGCGCTTCCCTCTTTCCCCAACGGCGCTCCAGGCCAGCCAGGAGAGCATCCCCAGCGCCAGGAGCAGCGGTCCCAAGGAGGCGCCAAAGCCCTGGACTTCTTCGATACCGGTCACGCTCGCCTGCCAGGGAAGCAGCAATGCGTTTTCCCAGCCGCCATGGACGGCCTGGCCCTGCAGCAATTCCTGCCGCAGGGGAGTCATGGAGGCCGTCGGAAAGAAAAATGGGAAGAAAGGGTTGCCGGTTGTCTGCCAGTTTTTGAGCCACCAGGGCAGGCTGGTGAGGGAAAGCGCGAGCAGAAATACCACAAGATTGCGAAGCCGGGCGGTATTGGGTCGGGCTTCCCCCTGATCGCTTTTCCCGAATCCCGCCAACAGGATCCAGGCACAAACGGCCAGGACGGCCACCCCCGATGTGTACTTCGCCCCCAGCGCAAAGCCCGCCAGCGCGCCCGCCAGCAGCAAGTACCGCCGCCCCCTGCCCACCCCCCACTCATCCAGGCAGGCGAAGACCCCCAGCCCGTACAAGGCTGCCAGCCAATCGACATAACCCCAGGCCAATCCACCAGACAGGCTCATCCCACCGAGCAGTGCCGCTCCAGCCGCCCAACCCGCCGCCCGGCCGAAGCGTACTCGGGCGAAATCCGCGGTTCCGACCACCGCGAGAACGCCGAAAACCAGGCCTAGCAACACGGCGGTTTCCAGGCCGGCCAGCGAGATCGACCAGGTGTACAGCATTTCCCCACCCTGGGGCATGCCGGAGAAGATGTTTTCGGGCAGAAACGCCACCCGGCCGCCCTCAAGATAAGCCAGCGGAAGGACCAGGTGGTAGTTGAGAGAATCCCAGCGAAGCGGAGGAGCCAACGCCGCAAACAGCGACAGTCCGATCGCCAGCGCCAGGGCGACCCCTACCAGCCGTCCAAAGCGCCCGCTTTCGGCAATTACCGCCGGCAGTGTTTTCCATGCGCTCAGCCAGCGGGAAACCCCGGAGCGGAAGGAAACCAGCGTGCCCAGAAGGAGCAGCCAGCCGGCCCAGGCCGAAACACCTCGCACGGCACCCACGGAAAGGATCAGCAGAGCGAGCAGGCCAAAACCCAGTGCGGCCTGGACCGCAGCGCCGGCCAGGGGCGGGAAATCGTTCAAAGGAGCGATGCGGCTACCGAGGCCGCCGGCCGCCGCGGTCACCCCAAGGGCACAGGCGACCTGAAGGGCCATTCGGAAAAGAAGGATCCCTTGTGAAGCCTCCAGCGGCTTGTGGTACAGGAAATACGCCCC
>JBFKII010000043.1:0-18265 GCA_041632295.1 Anaerolineales bacterium
GAGTCCGCCAGCTCCCGTCTGACCTGTCGATCCGCCTCGATGCTGGCAAGGTGCTTTTCCAGCAGCCACAGCCACCAGCGGGCTTTCATCAGCCGGGCACAGGTCCGGCCGGCTTCCAGGCTCTCGCGGGCCGGTCCGGGCTCGTCCAGGGCCAGGAGCGCCCGCCCGCGCAGGTAGTAGGCCCCCGGCAGGTAGAGCCCCAGCCCGGTCTCCCTGAAAAAAGTGATCATCCGCTCCGTTTTCAACTTAACAGCGCCGTAATCCCGCCGGGCGAACAGGATGGTGGCGTGCACGTATTCGACGAAAGGGGCGGCCAATTTGCCCAGCGAGGCGTCCGGATTGTAGTCGTAGGGCTGGGCTGTACCTTCTGCCCGCTCCAGGTCGCCTTCCAGGAGCGCGACGCGTGCGGCGATCGAGCGCACGAATGCGGAGTATCCGGAAGGCAGAAACGCGCTGGCCCGGTCCTGCGCCTCGCGGGAAATGCGGGCGGCGCTTTCAAGGTCGCCGAGGTTGGAGTACAGGAGAGCCAAGGTGCCGCGCGACCAGATCTGCGGCACGACGAAACCGGCTTCGTCCCCCTTCTGGTAAGCGGTCTGCATGGCCTGGATGGCGCGATCGATCTCCCCGCGCGCCCAGTAGGCGATGCCGATCTGGTACATGCTGTGCGACTCTCCCCAGGTGTTGTTGATCGAAGCGCTCAGCTCACGGGCCTGGTCGGCGAACTGGATGCCTTCGTCGATCTGGCCGGAGGCGGCGTACAGGTACGCGGCCGTGGACAGGGCGTCGGCCAGCATTGGCAGGTTGTCCAGGCTGCGCCAGCGCTCGGCGGCTTCGTGGGCGATGGCGATGGCCTGGTCGACCAGACCGTTAAAAGCGTAAGTGTAGGCCAGGTCGTTGGAAACGTAGGCGATCTGCTCCTCCAGGCCCAGCTCTTTGGACAGCTCCAGCGAGCGGATGCCGTGGTGCAGGGCGTCGGTGGAGCGCTCGATGAAGCGGTAGACCTGGAGCAGGTTCCAGTGAATGCGGGCCTCCGAGGCCTTGTCCCCCAGCTCGACGGCGAGCGACAGGCCGCGGTTCGAAAGGCGGATGGCTTTCGGGGGGTCGAATTGCTCGGAGATGATGGAGCGCATGGTGCCTTGCAGCACGATGGCGGCCAGTCGCAGGGATCTGTCCTCCAGGCGCTTTCCCTCGGCCTCCATGGTCTCGTAGTTCTCGAGCGCCTGGAGGAAATAGGAACCCAGCTCCAGGGCGCGCCCGCGGCGTGCGTAAAGGTGCGCAAGCTGCTGGCGGGCGGCCTGCCCGCGCCCGGCCGCTTCCAGCCGGGCGGCGATCATCAGCCCGCGGGAATAGTGCTCCGCCGCCTCCTGGCTGGCCCACAGGCGCATGGCGGCGTCCCCGGCCATGCGGATGTACGACAAAGCTTTTTCGTCCTCGCCGGCCTCCTGGAAATGATGGGAAAGGCGGGCGGCATGCTCGTCGATCTGATCGGGAAACAGGATCTCCATGGCCTCTCCGACCAGGGCGTGGTAGCGGCGGCGCTGGCGCAGGAGGATGGTCTGGTAGGCTGCTTCCTGGGTCAGCACGTGGCGAAAAATGTATTCGCGCTCCGGATGCTCCGAAGCCACCTGGATGAATTCGGCCTGCTGAAGCCGGGCCAGCTCAGCGTCCAGGTCGATCACCTCGCCGCCGCGCGCCCCCACCTCCACGATCAGCTTGAGCACCCGGTAGTAGAAAGAGCGCCCAATCAAGGCGGCCAGCTGAAGCACCCGCCGGGCGTCGTCCCCCAGCCGGTCGATGCGGGCGCTCAGCAGCGCCTGCAAGTTGTCGGGGATCTCCACCAGGTCCGCCGTTTCCCCCGTGGCGACCCAGGCCGTGCTGTCCGCGGCGCGGCGGATCACGCCGCGCTCGATCAGCTCGCGCACCATCTCCTCGACGAAGAAAGGATTGCCCTCGGCGTGGGCCAGGATGCGCCTGCGCAGCGCCCCAGGCAGCTCGTTGACGTCCAGAAGGTGGTCCACCAGGCGGCCGCTGTCGTCCGGGTTGAGCGGTTGGAGCGCGATCTCGGTGAAGCGGTCGGGGTAGCGAACGGCGGCCAACTCTTTCAGGCTCCATCCCGGGGAGGCGGTCTCTGGCCGCATCGGGCAAACCAGCAGCACGGGCAGCGACGTGACCAGGGGCAGCAGGTGTTCGAGCAGGGCGATGGAGGCCGGATCGGTCCAGTGCAGGTCGTCGCAGATCAGTGCGACCGGCCGGCGGCGGGCCTGTTCGGCCAGGTAGCTTTCGATCGCCTGGAAGAGGCTACCCCGGAACGCCTCGCCCTGCAGGGGAGGCGCGCCGTCCTGGCCGGCGAGGCCGAACAAAGATTCAAACGCCTTCCGGATGGCGGGCTGCTCGGTAAGCGGAAAAGCCTCCACCGTGCTGCCGATCCGCTCGCGCAGGTCCTCGGGGCTGTACTGCGGGGTGGTTTCCAGGACTCGCCGGAGCAGGCGCTGGAACAGCCCGTAGGGCTGCGAGATCTCAAAGGACAGGGAGGCGGTCTCGAGCCAGTGCAGCCGGCCGGCGTGCGAGGCGGCGAGCTCCTGCACCAGGCGGCTCTTCCCCAGCCCCGCTTCGCCGACCACGAAGACCGCGCGGCCTTCCCCCTGGGCGAGATCGGCAGCGGACGAAAGCAGCCCCCATTCCCGCTCGCGGCCGATCAAAGGGGCGCGCAGCCCTTCGATCCCGCGCTGGCGGAGGGCGGCGCTGGCTTCCCGGCCCAGGGCGCGGTAGGCCCGCAGCGGCTGCTGCAGCCCTTTGACTTCCAGCGCCCCGAGGTCTTCGAACAAAAATGCGTGTTCCAGGTACTTGTGGGTGTGCTCGGTGATCTGGACAGTGCCCGGTGCGGCGGCCTGCTCCATGCGGGCGGCCAGGTTGATGGCCTCCCCGAGGGCGGTGTATTCCATCTGCAGGTCGCTGCCGACCTTCCCGACCAGCACCAGGCCGGTGTTGATGCCGACCCGCACGTCCACATCCACGCCCCAGCGGGCGGCGATCTCCTTCCGATACCCGGCGACCCGCTCGATGATGTCCAGGCCGGCCAGGACGGCGCGCTGCGGATCGTCCTCGTGGGTGATCGGGGCGCCGAAAAAGGCCAGGATGGCGTCCCCCATCAGCCGAGCCACGGTGCCTTCGTACAGGTAGATCGGGGCGATCATGTGTTCGAACATCCCGTTCATCACCTCCGCCCAGTTTTCGGGATCGAGCTGGCTGGCGGCAAACGTGGACCCCTGGACGTCACAGAACAGCATGGTCACCACCCGCCGCTCGCCTTCCATGGCGTGGACCTCGCGGGCGGCCTGCAGTTTCTGGGCGAATTCCGCAGGGATCAGGCGGCTGAGCTGCGGCAGGGTGTCGACCGGGCGGGCGGTAGGGGTGGCGGGGCCGGCCGGCAGGGGGTCGGGGGCCGCAGCTCCCTCCTTGAGCGGGTGGCCGCAGTGATCGCAGAAGGTGAAGTGCTCGGGGTTCAGGGCGCGGCAGTTGGGACAATGCTGCGCCAGCCGGTGGCGACAGTTGTGGCAGTAATTGGCAAACGGGCGGTTCTCGGTGCCGCAGTTGGGGCAGATCATCAGGTTGGAATGGTCGATTCCGGGGGTGCCAGCTCCTGAACTAATTTTATCGGATTACGCCGCGGTTCGGATACAATCCAGGTGAAATGACCGTAGCAAAATCTGTCTCGCTTGAAATTCCAATCCGCGGCATGGACTGCGCCGAGTGCACCCGCCACGTGCGGGAAGCGATCGGCAGCCTGGATGGCGTCGAGACGGTGGATGTATTGCTGGGAGCCGAAAAAGCACTCGTCCGTTTCGACCCGGAAAGGGTCGATCTACCGGCAATCCGTTCTGCAGTGGCCGGGGCAGGGGATTACACTGTCCCAGAAACGGTTCCGGTGCCTCCCGATTCCTCGCAGGAGAGCCTGAACCGCCGGCTGCGGCTGCTGATGGCGGGAGTGTTCTCCGGCGTGCTGGCGATCGTCGTCCTGGGGGAGTGGCTGGGCGCTTTCGAGGTCCTCAATCGCCTGGTGCCTTTGCCCGTCGGTGTGGCCATCGTGCTGCTGGGCGGCTGGCCTGTATTCCGCAACGTGCTGCGGGCGGCCCTGCGGGGGCGGATCACCTCGCATTTCTTGATGACCATCGGTGTGATCGCCGCCCTGGCTGTCCAACAATGGGTGACCGCGGCGATCGTGGTGATCTTCATGCGGGTGGGCGACTATGTGGAGTATTTCACGGCCGAGGGCGCGCGCCGGGCCGTTCGGGATCTTTCGGCCCTGGCCCCGCAGACCGCCCGCGTGCTGCGCGATGGCCAGGAGCAGAATGTGCCGGCAGGCCAGGTTCGCCCGGGGGAAACGGTGGTGGTCCGCCCGGGGGAGCAGATCCCGGTTGACGGGGAGGTGATCGGCGGGCAGGCGGCCGTGGACCAGTCGACCGTTACCGGTGAACCGATGCCGCTGGAGGCGGCAAGCGGTGTGCGGGTTTTCGCGGCCACCATCCTGAAGTCGGGCAGCCTGCGGATCCGGGCGCACCGCGCGGGGCCTGATTCGACCTTCGGCCGGGTGGTCAAAATGGTCGAGGAAGCCGAGGCCCACCGCGCCGAGGTGCAGCGCTTCGCCGATCGATTCAGCGCGGTTTACCTGCCGATCGTGGCAGGGATCGCAGCGCTCACCTTTCTCATCAGCAGAAATCCGCTGTCCACCGCTGCCGTTCTGGTGGTGGCCTGTTCCTGTTCAATCGCCCTGGCAACGCCGGTTGCGATGCTGGCTTCGATCGGCACGAGCGCCAAAAGAGGCCTGTTATTCAAAGGCGGTAAGTACCTGGAAACGCTGGCGCGCGCGGATGTGCTGCTGGTGGACAAGACCGGCACGCTGACGCTCGGCAGGCCGCAGATCACGGAAATCATCCCGCTTGGGGAGGTGGGCGTTCGGGAGCTTCTGGCGCTGGCGGCAGCTGTGGAACGCGATTCAGAGCACCCGCTGGGGCAGGCCGTGCGCTCGGCGGCCAGGGCGCAGGAATTGCCGGTCTGGGAAGCGAACCATTTCCAATCCTTCCCCGGGCAGGGGGTGCGGGCAGTTGTAGACGGGGGCCGCATCACCGTCGGCAACCGCCGCCTGGTTCCGGAGGCCGCTTCCCTGCCGGTTGTCCAGGGCCTGGAGCGGCAGGGCAAGACGCTGCTTTTTGTGGCGCGCGCGCCCGTGCAGGGGGGCGAGCGTTGTGTCCTCGGTATTCTGGTCGCGGAAGACACTCTACGCCCCGAGGTGCCTGCCGCCATCCAGGCGCTGCGTGCGCTCGGTGTCGGGCATATTGAGCTGCTGACCGGGGATCACGAACGGGCGGCGGCCAGGCTGGGGGAGCAGCTTGGGGTGCCCTACCGGGCCGGGCTGCTGCCTGACGAGAAGATCCAGATCGTTAAGCGCTTCCAGGGCAGGGGCCACACGGTGGTTATGGTAGGCGACGGGGTTAACGACGCCCCGGCGCTTGCCCAGGCGGATGTCGGGATCGCCATGGGGGCGGCTGGCACCGATATCGCCCTGGAGGCCGCCCACGTCGCCCTGATGCGCGAGGACTGGACCCTGGTTCCCGAAGCGCTGCAGATCGCCCGCCGGACGATGGGCGTCGTAAAAATGAACCTCGGTTTGACCGCCGTGTACAACTTTGCAGGCCTTGCGCTGGCGGCATTCGGTTTTCTGCCTCCTGTCTTCGCAGCTGCGGCGCAGTCGTTTCCGGATCTGGGCATCCTGGCCAACTCCGCCCGGCTGTTGAAGCAGCGCTGAAGGGGACGCCAGGCTTTCAAAAGGACCGGTAAAAATAACGCCAGGGCCCGGAGTCGCTGAGGCGCAGCGCCTTAATTTGCCAGGTTTGGGGATTGCGATCTCGACCGAGCCTTGCCCTGAGTTTAACCCGAACGAAGTGCGGGACCTGTCGCAGGGTCAGCGAGTGGATAGATCTTGCGCATCCTATTCCTGGGCTTTCAGGAAATAGAATTCTCCATTCCGCCGCCCTGCCCCGACCACGGGCAGGGATCTCAGCGTCTCCGGTCGCAATAGCTGCCTTTTGGGAAGATTTAAAAAAATCGAATGCTCCCCCTGGCCCCGATCCCGGCTTCCTGATCCCTGATTTCCGCCGCCAATCGTTATAATCCGACCATGGAGATTCCACCCGTCTGGCAAACCGCCATCCGCATCCTGATTTTTTTCCTGATCGCTTATATCGTCCACCGGCTGGGGCGGCCGATCTCCAACCGGCTTATCCGGCTGGCCCGCTTCCGGCCGCGCCGCACCCGACCCAGCCCCGAGCGTGAGAAGACCCTGCAGAACCTGATCGCCAGTTCGGTCACTTTCCTGGCGTTTCTGGGCGCTTTTCTGGCCAGCCTGGTCCAGTTTATCGACCTGGATACGCTATTCTGGGTGGTCGGGCTGTTCAGCGCCGCTTTCGGCCTGGGCGCCAGGCCGCAGATCAGCGATTTCCTCTCCGGGGTCGGCTTCCTGTTTGAGGACACTTTTTCGGTGGGCGAAAAGGTGGAGATCATGGGTATGGAGGGGGTGATCGAACGGCTCAACCTGCGCACCACCTACATGCGGGCCCCCACGGGCGAGCTGTACACGATCCCCAACGGGGAGATTCGCGTGGTGCGGAATTTCAGCCGCGGCCGCTTCTCGACTGTCGACATCAAGGTCAAGGTCCCCACCGAGTACCTCAGCCAGACCCTTTCGCTCCTGGAGACACTAGGAATGGACGCGGTCTCGCTGCTGCCCAATTTGATCGAGCCCTGGCAGGTGCTGAGCGAGACCGGGGCTGTCGGGCAGCACACCGAGCTCACGCTGATGGCGCGCGCCCGTTTCGGCAAGGCCGCCGACATGCGGCCGCGGCTGCTGACCCTGGTGCACGAGAATCTGTCCGAGGCCGGCATCACGCTGGCGGACTGAGGCGGCTGCGGTGACCGGGCGGATACGGGCTTTGAGATGGGCGCAGGGGACGGTGGAGCGCCTGGCCGCGGTCGATCCGCAGAGCGTCCGGGATGCCCTGGAGTCCGAGAGCGACTTGCTCTGGCTGGACCTATGCGGCATGCACGCCGACACCAGCGAGGCCCTGTTTCGCCTGGCGTTCGAATTCCACCCGCTTGCCGTCGAAGACGCCCTGCAGGAGCGCCATTCGCCCAAGATCGACGATTGGCGGGGCTACCTGTATCTGGTGATGCGGGGCGCCGACCCCGAGTCCCCCGCCGATACGGTCGAACTGGACGTCTTTCTCGGCCGCGGCTACCTGGTCACCCACTCATCGGCGCCGATCCCTGCACTGGAACGCCTGTGGCAAACCTGCCAGGCCGATCCCGCCGTCCGGCAAGGCGGCCCCGCCAGGCTGCTGCGCCAGCTGGCGGACACACTTGCGGACGATTTCCTGTCCCTTTCGGACGGCCTGGACGCGGCCCTCGAGCGGCTGGAAGAGTCCCTTTTCCAGGACCCACGGCCGGCCTTGCTGGAGGAGATTTTCCATCTCAAGCGGGTCAGCCTGCACCTCAGTCGCTTCCTTGCGCCGCAGCGCGATTTATTGATGAAAATCGCCCGCGGGGATTTCGACCTGATCCCGGAGGGAGAGCGGGTCTATTTTCGGGATGTGTACGACCACTTCGTGCGGCTGCACGCCCTGAACGAAAGCCAGCTGCAGCTGGCGGTGGCGGCCCGCGACACATACCTTTCGGTGGTCAACAACCGGCTCAACGATGTGATGAAGATCCTGACCATCATCACATCGTTGTTCATGCCGCTTTCTTTCCTGACCGGTTTTTTTGGGATGAATTTTTTCCAGGCCGGGCCGGAGTTCAGCCCCTGGACCGGGGCGGCCGCCTTCGGTCTGGTGCTGGCCTTAATGGCCGGCCTGCCCCTGGGCATGGTGCTCTGGATGAAGAGGCGGCGCTGGCTATAGCCTCACCGCGCCACTCGAAGGCGGACGGATCTTGAGCGGCAGGCCGTCCAGTTCGACCGTCCCCCAGCAGCCTGCCGGTGTCATGCGCTAACGACCCTTCTCCGCTCGGGGTCAGCCCAGTTCCTGATGCAAAAGGGCGGTGAAATCTATGGATACGTCCCAATTTTGGCGCGGATCCTCCTGCACGTCTCAATTTTCAAACGGTTCGGGCGGGTTTTATACGGCTTTGATATGCCCTTTGTATGTCGATTCCATTGCCCGGATCTATGCTTTTCTTACAGCGTTCGCGCTGCATCTTGTTCCAAGGAGGTTGACATGGCCCCTGACAAGAAACCTGCTCCGAAAAGCACGCCTTCTTCCGCCCGGAAGCCGGCTGCCAAGAAGCAGAAAAAGTCTAAAAAGTAAGGACCGCATCGAACGGCCTTTCGGAAACCCGCCCCGCAGCGACTGCCTGGCGGGTTTTTCGTTTTTTCGAGGAAATGTATAATTCGGGGGGAAAAACAGGAGGTGCCCATGCAGGCAGTCCTTTTCGCACAACATGCCGACGAACGCGGGGTCCTGTCCGCGATCCTGCAGCAGGCGGGATTCGTCGTCCGCACGATCAACCGCATGGAGAGCATCATCCAGGACTGGCCGGAGCGGCCGGCGGAGCTCTTTCTGCTGGCCAGCCCGGGTGAAATTACCAAGTTCACCGGGCAGGTCCGGCAATTGCGGGGGTATTCCGCCTCGCCGATCCTGGTGATCTCCGATCCCTTGCTGGAGGATCAGCAAGTGGGCCTGCTGGAAGCCGGCGTGGACCTGCTGATCGCCCGCCCCTACAGCATCCGCCTGCTGCTGGCCCAGGTGCGCGGGGTGATGCGCCGCAGCGCCAACATCCCTTTCTTCAGCCTGCCCACGCTGACGCGCGGCCGCATTATCCTCGACCCGGCAGCGCGGGCGGTCAAAATCGAGGGCGCCCGGGCGCTGCGCCTGACCCAGTTGGAATTCCGCCTGCTCTACACGCTGATGATCAACGCCGGCCGCACGCTTCCCGCTGAAAACATCGTCGAAGCGGTCTGGGGGTACGAAGGGGAGGGCAACCGCGAGCTGGTGCGCGGGCTGATCCAGCGCCTGCGCGCCAAAATCGAACCCCAGCCCGGGGAGCCGCAGTACATCCTGACCGAACCCGGGATCGGGTACCTGTTCAGCGCGGAGGAATAGGCAATAAGGAAATCGCGATGGCGCCAGGTAGCAGTTTTCATACGCCCGCCCTTGATTTAACACCGGATTGAGACGCGGCTGGCATGGCTTTGCTACCCCGGTTGGCTAGAATGGGCAAAGCCCTCTCGAGAGGGCAGTTTTATTCACAGGAGATAGAACATGTCCGTTGGATCCAACCCCAAGCCTGTGTCGAAGTCATCCGTCGCCGAATGCCCATCCTGCGCGGAGGAAGTGCGGGTGTCCAACCCGAAGATCGGCCAGCAGGTGACCTGCCCGCATTGCAAAATGCAGTGGGAGGTGATCTGGCTCGATCCGGTCGAACTCGATTGGCCCTATCTGGAAGATGATAACGACGATTACGACGACGAAGACGACCAAGACAGCTACGATCGCGACGACTACGATTGACCCTGCGGTGAGTCAGGCCGCCCGGCGCGCCGCGGTCGCCTGACGGAAAACCATGGAACAGAATAGGCATCGAGGCTGGAGCCGGAACGCCCGCGCTCTGGCCTTTTTGTTAACCGCCCTGACCATCGGCCTGGGGCTGTTCGGCATCCGCGAGATGATCGGGCCCCTGACGATTGCCGCACTGCTGGCCTACCTCCTGCTTCCGGCGGTCAACCTGGTCCGTAGAAAACTGGGGATTTCCCGCCGGTTGGCAGTTCCGATCGTGTACCTGGTGTTCCTCACCGCACTGGTGCTGACGGTTGTCAACATGGCCCCGGTGGTCGCCCGGCAGGCGCGCAGCATGACGGGGGTGTTCCGTGTGCGTCTGCCGATGTTCCTGGATTCGCTGCTGGAACCGGCGGGCGCTTTCGGCCTGGAGCGACAGCTGGAGAGCTTCCTGGTCGAACTCCGTCAGTCCACCAGCATGCTGCTGAACACCCAGCGCGTGTTCCGCATCCTCAACGCCGCCTCCACCAACCTGGCCTGGCTGATGCTCATCCTGGTGGTGACATACTACCTGCTGTTGGATTGGGAACGGCTGGTGGAATGGGGCCTGCGGCAAGCCCCACCGGGTTACCGCCGGGACCTGCGGTTGCTCCACGCGGATATCTCTGTGATCTGGCAGGCCTATCTGCGTGGCCAGATCCTGGTCATGCTGCTGCTCGGGCTGCTGTCCGGCCTGGGGGCGGCGGCCATCGGGCTGCCGCGCGCCGCCCTGCTCGGACTGCTGGCCGGGCTGTTGGCCCTGATCCCTTCCGTCGGGCCGACCATCACCCTGGCGATCGCCTCGACAATCGCCTGGCTGGAGGGCTCGGCTTTCCTGGACATCTCCAACGGCTGGTTTACGCTGCTGACGATCCTGGTCTTCTCGCTGGTGCAGGTGGTGGAGGGGTTTGTGCTCACGCCGCAGATCATGGGCCGCCGCCTGCGGATCCACCCGGGGGTGGTGATCGTGGCGGTGATCGGGGCCTTGACGATCGGCAGCGCTCTGCTGGCCCTGATCATCGTTCCGCTGCTGGCCTCCCTGGCGGTGTTGCTGCGCTACGTGCGCAACCGGATCTACGGCCTGGAGCCGTGGGGGCCGGCGGCTCTCCCGCAGGCGCCGGATGGAGAGCCGGACCCGCCCGCTACGGGCTGACCGGACCGGCGGTCTCAAGCACCTGGCGCACGGTCGCCTGGCCGAGGAAAGACTCGCGCAGCGCCGGGTCGGACAGGCCATCCGCCAGCTGGATGATGATCTCCCGGGCATCGGCCCATCGTCTCCCGGCCGATTCATGGTCACCGAGGCGGGCATCCAGGGCCGCCAGCTGGGCCAGGGCCTGCCACTGCAAATTGGGGCTGTGGCCGCCCTCGGCCATTTCCAGAGATTGAGCGAAGGCCTGCGCGGCCTCATCGAAACGCTCCAGGCCGATCAGCGCCCGGCCCTGGAGCAGCATGCTTTCACTGGTCAGGGGGATCATTTGGAACTGCCGGAATATCCGGTCAAAGCCGCGGGCGACCTCTAGGGCGCGCTGGAACTCTTTCTTCCCCAAATAAAGACGCGGGATCACATTCCCAGACGTTGCGTACCAAAACAGGTGGCTGATGTCCTGGGGTAGCTCGGCCAGCACCTCCTCGGCTGTCTCGAAGTCGCCGGAATCGATCAGGCCGCGCATTTCCAGCGAACGGGTCGAGTAGCTGAAAATCTCCATGCCCGCCGGCACATCGGATGTGGCGTTTTTTCCGAACTGGATAGCCTTTTCCGGCAGGCCCAGGTCGGCGTAAATAAACCCGATAAAAGCGCTGCTGTAGGCTCTGCCGATGAAATACCCTGCGCTGTTTGCCAATTCCTCCGATTCGTGAAGCGCTTTCAGGGCCTGCTCCCAGCGTCCCCTGCCCAGGTAGGCGACCCCGAGCGATCCCAGGCTGAAGGACTGGCCCCACAGGTTTTCGGTCTCCCGGCTGATGGCCAGCGATTCCCGGCAGGCGGTGATGGCCGTTTCATAATCGCCGCTCAAACCGGAGTACATGCTCAGGCTCGACAGCCCGTCGGCCAGCATGGTCCGATTGCCCACCTTCCGCCAGAGCTCGATTGCCTTGCGGAAATTTTCTTTTGCAGCCACCAGGTCCTGCGCGCTGAGGGCATGGGCCACGTCCTGGGTGATAAAAGCCTGCATCTCGAGCAGGTTGTGTTCGTTGGCTAGGGCGATCCCCTGCTCTCCAGCTTCGATCGCCTCCTTCGTTTTACCCTGCAGGCGGTACTGGTTGATGCGATTCCAGTAGATTTTGGTCCTGGCCTTTGGATCGCCCAGGGACTCGGCCAGCGCCAGGGCTCTTTCAGAGACCTGATCGGCCTTGACCGAATCAAAGGATTCGTTGGGAGTGGAGTAGATTGTGCCCTTGGCGATCAGGGCGGCCAGCTCCATGCGATCATCGCCGCGCTCCACGCCCAGAGAGCGCAGCGCTTCGTAGGCCTCCAGGGCCTGCTGAATTTTGGCCTGCAGCTCGAGCGTGCGGCCGCGCCGTTCGTACAGGTGGATCAGCGTCTCCGGTTCCGCCTCCGTCCGCAGGGCCGCCCGAATGGCGCGCCCGTAGTGGGCGGCCGCTTCGGGGATGGCGTACAGGCGCTCGGCGGCTTCTCCAGCCGCCTGGTGGTACTGCAGGGACTTGGGATCGTCGCCGCCCTCGGCGAAATGGTGCGCCAGCACCGGCGCCAGTTCGTCGGACCGCTCGGGGAACAGCTCCTCCAGGGCCTGCCCGACTTTGTGATGAAAGATCCGCCGCCGCTGGCGCAGGATGGACTTGTACGCCGTTTCCTGGGTCATGGCATGGCGGAAGATGTATTCGAGCTCCGGAACCCGGCTGCCCTCGCGGATCAGCTCTCCCTGCTGCAGTTCCTGGATATAGCGGTCGAGCTGGGAGGCGGAGTCGGCGATCTGGGCCAGCACCCGGTAGTAAAAGTTGCGCCCGATCACCGAAGCCAGCTGGAGCACCCGACGGGTCTCCTCCTCCAGGCGGTCCATGCGCGCCATCAGCAGGCTCTGCAGGCTGTCGGGGATGGCGATGCCCTGTACGTCGCCGGCCGCCTGCCAGCCGGTGCCATTGCTGCGCACCAGGGCGCCGCTGTCGATCAGCGTGCGGATCACTTCCTCCAGGAAAAAGGGGTTGCCGTCTGATTTTTCGTGGATCAACCTGCGCAGGTCCTGGGGCAAATCGGCGGCCAGCAAGCCGCTGACCAACTCGTCCTCCTCGCGCTGGTTGAGCGGGCGCAGCTTGATCTCGGTCAGCAGGTGGGCGTAGCTGCCCGCAGCGGCCTCGCGCACTTCCCAGGCGGCCGAGCCGCGCTCCGGACGGAAATTGCATAGGAAGAGGATCGGGGTTTCGTTGGTGAGCTGGAAAAGGTGGATCAGCAACTCGACCGAAGCCGGGTCGGCCCAGTGCAGGTCGTCGAAAGCCAGGATCGGCGGCGCGTCGCCTGTGGTGGCGCGGAAGCCTTCCAGCATGGCGGCGAATAGCTCGCGTTTCAGGGTTTCGCCTTCGAAAGCCTCGCCCTGCTCGTCGTCGCTGACCCCCAGGATGCGCAAAAAGACCCGGCGGGCGCGCCCCCGCTGGTCCGGCGGCCAGCGCTGCAAGGCGGTTTCCAGCTTTTCCTGGAGCACCTCGTGGCTGTCAGCCTCAACCAGGCCGCAGACCTGCCGGATGTGCTGCTGCCACTGGCTGTACGGTTTTTCCGTGTCGTAGGAGACGCCGGCGCTCTGGGTCCAGCGCGGCGGCGGGCCCGTGGAGTCAGGCGGCATCCCCAGCATTTCCTTCCAGATGGACTGGGTCTCAGCTATCAGACGGCTCTTGCCCAGGCCGGCTTCCCCGACCACGCAGACGATCTGGCCGCGGCCGGCCTGCAGGTCGGAGAGCACGCGGCGGATCAGCCCCAACTCGGGTTCGCGCCCGACCAGCGGGGCTTCCAGCCCTTCGATGCCGCGCAGCCTGCCCGGGTCGCGCTGTGGACGCAGCGGGCGGTAGACCCGCACGGGCTCGGCCTTGCCTTTGACCTCGATCGTGCCCAGCGGCTCGAAATCAAACAGCGGGGCCACGTGGCGGTAGGTCTCTCCGGTCAGCTGGACGGTGCCGGGTGCGGCGGTCTGCTCCATGCGGGCGGCCAGGTTGATGGCATCTCCCTGGGCGGTGTACTCCATGCGCAGGTCGGAGCCGACCGTCCCGACCACCACCAGCCCGGTGTTGATGCCGACGCGGGCGTCGAAGTCCACTCCCCATTCGTCCTGGATGCGCCGGCGGTAGGGCTGGATATCGGCGACGATCTGCAGGCCGGCCAGCACGGCGCGCTGGGGGTCGTCCTCGTGGGCGATCGGGGCGCCGAAGAAGGCCAGGATGGCGTCGCCCATCAGGCGCGCCACGGTGCCCTCGTACTTGTAGACCGGGCGGATCATGTACTCGAATGCGCCGTTCATGATCTGGGTCCACTCTTCGGGGTCGAGCTGCTCGGCTGCTGCTGTGGAGCCTTTCAGGTCGCAGAACAGCATGGTGACCACGCGGCGCTCGCCCTCCATGGCTCTTGCTTCCCGGGCGGCGTCCAGCTTGGCGGCCAGGTCAGCGGGCATGAGATAGTCGTACTGCGGAGGGGTTGGGATTTGAGGCGTTGCGGCAGGTTGGTGAACAGTTGGAGGTTGAGGTGAGGGTAGTGATGGAATGTGGGAGTGGGGAGGCTGTGAAAAAACGGAAAGTGGGCTGCCGCACTGGTCGCAAAAGTGCGAATCGCCGGGGATGTCTTCGCCGCAGTGCGGGCAGGCGCTGCCCAGGAACACGCCGCAGCGCTTGCAGAAGCGGGCGTGGGGTCGGTTTTCGGTCTGGCAGTTGGGGCAGGGCACTTGAAAAGTATAGCATGCGGCCGGGTCCGTTGAGATTGCCACGCTTCGGCTGGCGCAGCCAGCCTCGCTCGCAATTTCTGTGGGAGGGGCCGGCTTCATCAGCCTGGCCCGCCATGCCGGCGAGTGCATCCGGAGAGGCATTATAATTGTCTCGTAAGGTGACCCAATGCATTCTGAACAGGGGGAAGGCGACAATACTGGCTCACCCAAAGAACGCACGCAATCATCCTATCGGGAAGGAGACGGCGTTGAAAAAAGGAAAGCTGCCCCTCCTGGATTCGCCAGGAGATTTCAAGCTTTATATCTCAATCGAAAAAAATCGCAGCGGGGTGGGTGTGCGGCATCCTGCGCTTGGATGCGAAAATATCTCTGAAAAATCCCCGTTTGAAGAAATGTGCCGGTTCCCCAGATGAACAAACTGAAAAAAGGCTTCCTCCTGATCGCCGATATCAGCGGCTACACGGCCTACCTGCACGGCTCGGAGCTCGACCATGCCCAGGAAACGCTGACCACGCTGCTGAACCTGCTGATCAAGCGCACGGCCCCGCCCCTGGTCATCTCCCGGCTAGCGGGGGATGCGGTCATCAGCTACGGCCTGGGGGAAAACTTTTACCAGGGCCAGACCTTCGTCGAAATGATCGAAGACACCTACGTGGCCTTCCGCAAAGCCATCAACCTGATGGTCATGAACAACACCTGCCGGTGCAACGCCTGCGCCAATGTCAGCAGCCTGGATCTGAAGTTTTTCGTGCACTACGGGGAATTTGGGGTCCAGGCCCTGGGCGGCCACGTCGAGCTGGTCGGTTCGGATGTCAATCTCATCCACCGGCTGCTCAAGAACCGCGTCGCGGAGGTCACCGGCGTGCGGGCGTACTGTTTGTATTCCCAGGCTGCGCTGGACCAGCTCGAACTGGGGGAAATGAGCGCCGCAATGATCGCCCACGAGGAGACCTACGATCACCTTGGCTCGGTCCGGCTGTGGGTGCAGGATATGCACCCGGTCTGGCAGGCCAAAAAAGACCTGGAACGGATGGAGATGCCCCAGAAGGATGTCTTTTTCCGGGTGACTGCCGACATCGATGCGCCGCCCGAGATGGTCTGGGATTACCTGATCCAGCCGGCGCACCGCAAGATCCTGATCGGCTCGGACCGGCAGGAGCTGTTGGGCAAGCGGGAGGGGCGCATCACGAACGGCACGGTCTACCAGTGCTACCACGGCGATAAGGTCACCGCGCAAACCGTCCTGGAGTGGCGGCCGTTCGAGCGCATCCTGACGGAAGACCTGATGAACATGATCCCCGGGGCGCAGCTCTACGCGCTGTCGGAGTTCCGCCTGGAGCCTGTCCCTTCTGGCACCCGCCTTTCCCAGAAATCGGCACTGTGGCGCGGCCCCGGGTATGCCAAAGCGCTGCTCAAGCTGATGGGCATTTTCATACTCCCAGGTCTGCGGGCGGCTTTACAGCGCGACATCGAGAAATTTAAAGTGCACATCGAAACCGATCTGGCGGCCCGCGGTGGGCTTCCGGCTGCAGCTGGCCTGGCGCCAGAGGCGGTCGAGCGCGCTGCGGCGGAGGAGCTGGGCCGGTAGCCATGGCAAAAACAGTAACCGGCTTCGTGCTGATCGCCGATATCAGCGGCTACACCATGTTCTTGAGCGGTTCGGAGCTGGAGCACGCACAGGAGATCCTTCAAAGCCTGCTGGAGCTCCTGATCGAAAACACGCGCATCCCGCTGATCATCTCCCGCCTGGAGGGCGATGCGGTCATCAGCTATGCACCGCAGGAGAGCATCCTCCAGGGCGGCACCCTGGTGGAGATGGTCGAAAGTTGTTACGTGGCTTTCCGGCGCGCCATCGAACTGATGGTGCTCAACACCACCTGCACCTGCAACGCCTGCCGCAACATCCCCCAGCTCGATCTGAAGTTCTTTGTTCACCACGGCACTTTCGGGCTGCAGAAACTGCCGGCCTACACCGAATTGGTCGGCAAAGACGTCAACCTGGTGCACCGGCTGACGAAGAACCACGTCCGGGAAAAACTCGGTTTCCAGGCCTACACCCTGTACAGCGCGGCGGCGGTCGCCGCCCTGGGGCTGCAGGAGCAGGCCGGGGATTGGCGTTCGCTGGTGGAGTCGTACGAGCATATCGGCGAGGTTGAGGTGGTTGTTCAGGATATGGCCCCGGTCTGGGCGCAGCAGAAGGAAAAGTCCCGCCTGATGGTGGCCCCGAAGCAGGCTATGTTGATAATCGAGCACCATTTCCCGGTCGGGCCGGTTCACCTTTGGGATTACCTGCTCAAGCCGGAGCTGCGCGCCCTGTTCATAGAATCCGACACCGCCGAGGCGCACAATCTGCGCCGCGGTCGCATCGGGGAGGGCACGGTTTACCAGTGCGCCCACGGCAGCATGGTCCACCCGCAGACGATCGTCGACTGGCAGCCATTCACATCTCATACCATCCTGGACGAGTTGATGGGGGGCGTGACGTCCTACATCACCTACCGCCTGCACCCGCAGGGAGACGGAACCCGACTGGAGATCCTGGTCGGCCCGGTCCTGGAGCGGAACCCGATCAGGCGGATTGCGGCAGGCGCCGTCCTGCGCTTCCTGTGGCGCTTCATGGGCCCGCGCGGGGTGCGCAGGCTGCGGGCCCGCATCGAGCAGGACATGGCGGAAGGGATCAGCGCGCCGGCGCCGCCCCCGCTGATCGATGTGAGCGCCATTCGCCGCTCGATCGACGCCGCCCTGCGGCAGGCCCCGGATGGTTTTCTGGAAGATACCGAAAAGAGCGATAGAATAGCCTCATGAGCACCACACACCAAGGCTACCTGCTGATCGCCGATATCACCGGCTACACCATGTACCTGAACCGCTCCGAGCTGGAGCACGCTCACCAGGTGCTGCAGCGCCTGCTGGAACTGCTGATCGAGCACACCCGCCCGCCGCTGGTCATCTCCCGCCTGGCGGGGGATGCGGTGATCAGCTACGGGCTGCAGGACAACTTCCTGACCGGCCAGACATTCGTCGAGCTGCTGGAAGATACCTATGTCGCCTTTCGCCGGATGATCGATCTGATGGTGCTCAACACCACCTGCCAGTGCAACGCCTGCGCCAATATCAACACGCTCGACTTGAAATTTTTCGTCCACTACGGCAGCTTCAGGCTGCAGAAGCTGGACGCCCACAGCGAGCTGCTCGGTTCCGATGTGATCGTCATCCACCGCCTGCTCAAAAACAGCGTCGCGGAACAGACCGGCATCCGGGCGTACACGCTGTACTCCGACTCCGCCTTCTACAAGCTGGGGATCGACGGGCTGTCCAGCCAGATGACCGCCCACCGGGAGGCTTACGAGCACATCGGGGAAGTGATCGTCTGGGTCCAGGATATGCACCCGGTCTGGCAGGCCAAGAAGGAAGCGGTGCGGGTGACGATCCCGCCGGACCAGAAGCTGCTGGGATTGGAAATCCTGCTGCCCCTGACCCCCATCCAGGCCTGGGAGGTGATCACCGACCCGGCCTATCGGGCCATCCTGACGGGCTCGGAGCGCCAGGAAAAAGTCAACCGGCAGACCAGCCGCATGGCCCCCGGCAGCGCCTACCGCTGCTATCACGGGGACGGCAGCGTCTCGATGCAGACGATCGTCGATTGGGTGCCTTTTGAGGCGCTGACCACCGAGGACACCACCCCGGTTCCCAGGACCACGACACTGATCAATTTCCTCCTGAAACCTACCGAAGACGGCACAAAGCTGGCGATCACCTGCAGCAAAACGCGCGGGCCGCTCCTGAACCGCCTGGTATGCGATC
>JBFKII010000044.1:0-18174 GCA_041632295.1 Anaerolineales bacterium
CTTTCGCTGGTTGAGATAGGATGAGAAAGTCGGTTCCCCGGAAACGTGATATACCGAAGTATTCACCCATTAAACGCACTCAAATGGTGCCAAACCGGAGGAACCGACATGCACGAGGATATCACGAAATTTGTAGGAATTGACTTGGGAGACCGAACGTCGATGGTTCATATCTGTGACCGGGAAGGGCACTTTGTAAAAGAGCTGCGATTGCCGACAACTTCTGATGCAATCGAGCAAGAGTTTGGCCGCCAAAAACCGATGCGAATAGCACTTGAAGTGGGTGGACATTCTCGTTGGGTCAGCCGCCAACTGAACCAAATGGGTCATGAAGTGGTGGTGGCGGACGCCCGCCAGTTGCGTCTGATCTACAAAAATCCACGCAAAAGTGACCGCATTGATGCGACCAATCTGGCTAAGCTGGTACGTCTGGACAAGAGCCTGCTGTCGCCCATACAGCATCGCAGTGAAGCCGCCCAGGCACATCTGGCCTTGCTGCGCTCGCGGGATAGCCTGGTGGCGGCTCGCACGAAACTGGTCAACCATGTGCGCGGCATGGTCAAGAGCTTTGGCGGCCGCATCCCGAAGTGTTCGACTGAGAGCTTTGCCAAAAAAGCGCTCCCAGCTCTGCCGCAGCAGCTGCGCCCGGCGCTGGAGCCGATTGTGGAAAGCATTCACAACTTGAGCGCACAAATTCACAGCTACGACCAACAACTGAAAGAACTGGCCGTAGCGCACTATCCTGAAACCACCGGCATGCGCCAGGTTAAAGGGGTTGGTGTGCTGACTGCCCTGGCATTTGTACTCACCCTGGAAGACCCAGGGCGTTTCAAAAAGAGCCGCCAGGTCGGCCCGGCCCTTGGCTTGGTGCCGGCCAGAGACCAGTCGGGCGACCACGACCCGCAACGGCATATTACCAAGACCGGTGACCCGTATTTGAGGCGTTTGCTGATTGGCAGTGCCCATTACATACTAGGCCCCTTTGGCCAGGACAGCCACCTGCGCCGATGGGGCCTGCGACTGGCAGAACGAGGTGGCAAACAGGCTAAGAAACGAGCTGCAGTTGCAGTGGCTCGCAAGTTGGCCGTATTGCTGCACAAATTGTGGGTCAGCGGTCAAGAATATGATCCTTTTTATCCGAAACTGAATGCTGAAAGCATGCAGGAGGAGTTGAAAGCGGCCAAAATTTCCTGAACCGAACTAAACTTGGCGTTTCCGACAACCAAGATTGATCTGGCGATGGATAAGCGAGAAGACCGTGTCCGGGTGACTGCGATGCCTACTAGGAGATCCGAACTCCGAGGTTGAGATGGCAGCACCCCAGGCTGGACCCCAAAAGGCACCGAACCACAGTTAGGTTCTTCAAGAGTGCGAATGGAAGTAGGGTCAAAATCTACCGGCATTCGTTTACCGGTCGCCAAGTCGACCTTGACAAGATTGACTTTCTCATGGAAGTAGGCCGCGAAGCGACCGTATCGATACCGCGAAAGGCGGAAAACTGGGTCTCGACAGGCCCTTCGACAGGCCCTTCGACAGGCTCAGGGCAGGCTCAACCAGCGTTTTCCGCCAGGTTTCGCGACTTTGAGAAAGCCATGGGATCGGAATAAGTCAGGCTTGATTTTTTAGTACATCTGTTCTATAATTGACCTCAGTCCACAGTCGCCCCGCCCGAACCGAAAACTGGTTTGTCTGGAGGACCCTATGAACAAGGAGTTCACGGCCAAGTTCGGCAACCGGGTGCGGCTGGAGCGCCAGGCGGCATTCGGCATCATGATCACCGGCGCGTTGCTGGCTTTCGAACTGTTCAATTACAGCACGACCGAATTCGCTCTGTACGATTTGCTGGGAGACCTGAAGTTTTCCGGATTGCGCTGGTCCACCGTATTGGCGGTGGCCTTCTGCGGGATCGATTTTGCCGGGATCGCCCGTATATTCACCCCTGAGCGCGGCAAACAGGAGCATATCGAGGTCTGGTACCTGTTCGGTGCCTGGCTCCTGGCGGCGACAATGAATGCCATGCTGACCTGGTGGGGCGTTTCAATCGCCATTCTCGGCCATGAATCGCTCGGGAACGCGGTGATTGACAAGACCACGCTTCTGAAAGCGGTGCCAGTCTTTCTCGCCTTCCTTGTGTGGCTCAGCCGGATCCTGCTGATCGGGACATTTGCGATGGCCGGCGAAAGCCTTTTTCATCGCAACCCGTTTTCCGGTCACCCTGCTTCCCGCGCCCGCACAGGGGGGGTTCGGCCCGCCAGCCCCACCCTCCAGGCTTCCGGCCGGCCAGAGCACCTTGAGGGCCGCAAACCGGCGGGAACCACCGTCGATCGAGGGCAGGACCGCTTCCGCCCCGCAGTTTGGCGTTCCCGGCGGGGACGCTGATCACTCCGATGGAACCATTAGACCTTCACCCCAATGAAATGGAAAACCCAGCCTTCCGGGAACCACCCGCGCGCTGGCTGAACATATACACGCTGCCTCCGCTGGCAGCCGCCCTGGTCAGCCTGATCATGGCGGCCTTGATGCTCAAATTCGCCTACCGGCAGGTGGAGGAGCTGGAACTGACCAGTCTGCCGCTGCCGGCAATTGAAAATATCCCCAATGAAGGAATAACCGCGCTGGACGCGCCCGCCAGGGCAAACACAGCCATCGCATTGCTGTTCACCCCAGAGGTCCAGTACTGGGCGCCAAAGATCGAGGCCTGGTCCCGGGAGTGGGGCCTGGATCCGGACCTGGTGGCTACGGTGATGCAGATCGAATCCTGCGGCCATCCGGAGGTCATATCTTCTGCAGGCGCTACCGGCCTGTTCCAGGTGATGCCATTTCACTTCAAGTCCGGTGAAAGCCACACGCATCCGGACACGAACGCCATGCGCGGTTTATCCTACCTTTCCCGCTCTCTGGAGGCACATGATGGAAACGTGTATTTTGCCCTGGCCGGCTACAACGGCGGGATCGGGACCTCCCAGCGCGCCGAGTCCCGCTGGCCGGATGAGACCCGCCGGTACACGTATTGGGGCGAGGGAATATACAGCGATGCGGCCGGAGGAAAAAGCCACAGCGAGCGGCTGGACGAGTGGCTGAGCAGCGGAGGCGCAAGTCTCTGCCGGCGTGCGTCTCAGGCATTGGGCCTGGTGGAGTAAACGCAGAAAAGCGCCCGCAAGAATGTAATACCCAAAATCAGAACATTGGGATCAAATGGCTGCCCGGGACCGCCCATCCGCTCGGGCTGACGAGCGGCCGGCCTGAATTCAAGCGATGGATTTCTCGCTTTCGCAGGTACCGCTTTTCAAAGGCAGGTAGACCGTAAAAACCGTCCCGACTCCTTCCTGCGAGTCGACCTCAATCCTGCCGTTGTGCCCCATCACGATCCAGTAGGCGATGGAAAGCCCCAGGCCGAAGCCTTTGCCATCCTGGGTGCGGTGGCGGGATTTTTCCGCTCTGAAAAAGCGTTCGAAAATATGCGGCAGGTCGTCCTGGGGGATGCCGGGACCGTTGTCCTGGATCGAAAACCAAGCGGTGTCGTCGGTTTTCGCGGCATTGACCACCACCCGACCTTTCGCCGGGGTGTACTTGATGCCGTTGCTGATCAGGTTGACCATGACCTGGGTCAGCCGGTCCCGGTCTCCGCAAACCAGGATCTGGTCCACTTCCCCCAACGTGAGCTGGACCTGCTTTTCCCGGGCCAGCACCGTCATCTGGTGAAATACGTCTAGCAAGAGGGTGTCCAGTTCCACTTCTTCCTGGATCAATGGGAGCTTCCCCGCTTCCGCCTGGGCGAGGAGGATCAGGTCCCCCACCAACCGGGTCAGCCGGTCGACCTCCTCAGAGATCCCGACGAGCGATTCTTCGTCAAAGGTTTTCATCTGTCGCATCAGCCCGACGTTCCCTTTGATCACGGTCAGCGGGGTGCGCAGCTCATGCCCGACATCTGCGACAAAACGGCGTTGCGTCTCGATCAGCCGTTCCAACCGGCTGATATTCTGGTTGAAAGCGTCAACGATCTGGGATACCTCATCGCGTGAGCGGCCGGGGCTCGGGATGCGGCGGGAGAGGTCGTTGGACTGGGTAATCTGCAGCGCGGCTTCCCTGGTCCTTTCCAGTGGCTGGAGCGCTGATTCAATGGTGACCCATCCGATAGCAGCCGCCAGCACGATGGCGATCACAACCGAAATTGTAAGCACAACCAGCAGGTCCTCCTGGGTGCGGTCCACCAGCGACATTTCCGCCCCGATCTGAAGGGTGCCGAAACCGCGGTCCCCGACCACCAGAGGGACGCTCAAGACGCGGAAATGCACCGAGTCCACGAAATTATCGGAAAAATTGGGACTCGCGGTGTTCAGCTGCTCCGGATTCAGCGCCTGGGCCAGCTGCAGAGCGGAAAACGCGGTCTCCTTCTGCGTCCCGTCCCGGCCCCATGCCTGCACGATGACATTGGAATCGAGCACCACCTCCCTGGAGTTCTCCAATTCCCCCTGCTCGTTTACGCGGGTCACCAGCCTGAGGGTATTCCAGGTATTTTCAAGCTGTTCGTCCAGCTGGGACACGAGCGTGACGGTGACCAACGAATAGATCGTCGCGCTGAGGAAAATGAAAATGCCCCCAACAATCGAGGTGTAAAGAATCGTCAGGCGGACCTTGAGGGACATCCGTCGCCTGGGCTATTCGGGCTCGCGCAGTACGTACCCCATGCCCCGGACGGTATGGATCAGGCGAGGCTCCGAGTCGGCTTCTAATTTCTGCCGCAAATAGCGCACATAAACCTCGATAATATTGCTCTCGCCCCCAAAATCGTATCCCCAGACATTATCAAAAATCGTATTGCGGGTCAGCACCTGGCGCGGATGCCGCAGAAACAGCTCCAGCAGCTCGTACTCTTTGGCGGTCAGGTTGATCACCCGCTCCCCCCGGGCTGCCTGTCGGGTGCCGGTATCCAGCGAAAGGTCGCTGAAGCGCAAAATTTTCGGGCGGCTCGGCTGCGCCCGGCGCAGCAAGGCCCGGATCCTGGCGAGCAATTCTTCCAGGTCGAAGGGCTTGACCATATAGTCATCCGCCCCCGCATCCAGCCCCTGCACCCGGTTGTGGACGGTATCTCGTGCGGTCAGCATCAGGATGGGGACGGGTCCCCCGGCGCGCAGCCGCCTGCACACCTCCAGGCCGTCCAATCCGGGCAACATCCAGTCCAGGACGACAAGATCGGGAGGATGGTCGCGTGCCAATGCCAACCCCGCCTGGCCTTCCGTGGCTGAATCGACGTTGTACCCCTCATAGGTCAGGCCGCGCCTTAAGAAACGCTGAATGGCTTCGTCATCTTCAATGATCAGGATTCTGGTGCTCATCAAATATCCTTGGCAGGCCGATATCTTTTCGGAATTATTAAAATATTACCACACCGGATTTGATCCCAAAAGACAGGCCGGACCCCTTTCGGGTTGTCAGGGCGTGTTCCCAAAAGCCTGCCTGGAGGCGCTCCCGCCGGGCGGGAATCAAAAAGAGCCGGTGGTAAACCGGCCCTTTTTTGCCAGGAAAATCGATCTCAGGCAACCTCCACGGTTGCTCCGGCTGCTTCCAGCTGGGCTTTCGCGTCTTCGGCCGCCTCTTTTCCGACACCTTCCAAAACCTTCGAACCGGCCGCCTCGGCCAGGTCCTTGGACTCTTTGAGCCCCTGGCCGGTGATCTTGCGGATGGCTTTGATGGTTTCGATTTTCTTCGGGCCCGCGTCCTTGATGATGACGTCGAACTCGGTCTTTTCCTCTTCCTCCTCCACGGCGGCCGCAGCCATGCCGGGGGCAGCGGCAACCGCAGCCACCGGGGCGGCAGCGGAAACGCCCCAGGATTCCTCGAGCAGTTTGACCAGTTCGGCGGCCTCGAGGACCGACAGACTGCCCAGATCTTTCGCGATTTTTTCGATGTTCGCCATTTTTTCTCCTGTGTCTAACTAGTTTCAAATTTTTTTAAGTTGGTCAAGCCGCAGCAGCATCTTTATCTGCATAGGCCTGGAGCACGGCCGCGATCTGGCGTCCGGGCTCCGCAAGGGTGCGCAACAGCCTGGAGGCTGGCGCCTGGAGCACACCCAGAAGCTGGGCGCGCACGACGGGCAGCGGCGGCAAATCGGCCAGAGCCTTGACGTCCTGGCTGGTCAGGGCTTTATCGCCCAGGAAACCGCCTTTGATTTTGATAAATTCAACCTGCCCGGCAAAATCCGAAAGCGCTTTTGCCGCTCCCGGGGAGTCTTCGAACGCAAAACCGACCGCCGTACTGCCGGTGAACCAAGAATCATCCACTTCCAGGCCGGCTTCTTCAAACGCCAGTTTCCCCAAGGTGTTCTTGATGATGTGGAATTCAGCCCCGATTTCGCGCAAGCTGGCACGCAGGTCATCCAGCTGCTTCATGCTGACGCCGGTGTATTCCGCCAGGAACATCGCCCGGCTGGCCGAGAGCCAGCTGCGGTATTCCTCAAGAATGTCCGCTTTTCGTTCTTTTGAAACTGCCAAAGGGCACCTCCTTTCTGAAAAATAAAAGTCTTTGCCAGATTTGGCAAAGACTCTTCAGATCCACCGCTCGGTGGTTGTGATTACGTGAGCCTTTCACCTCGGCAGGAAATTAAGCCCGGACATCCCGGACACCTGCTTTCTCTGGCGAAACAAACGGGGGCTATTGTACCAAAAATATGCCGTGCGTCCAGCCCGGCGAGGGTCAGGCAACCTCCATCTGCTGGGCCTGGTTGGGATCGATTTTGATCCCTGGGCCCATCGTAGAAGTCATCGAAATCTTGCGGATGTAAATACCCTTAGCGGCGGGCGGGCGGGCTTTTTGAACCGCCTCCATGAAGGAAGCCAGGTTATCGTAAAGCTTGCCTTCCTCGAATGAGACCTTTCCGATCGGCACGTGCAGGTTGGAGGTCTTATCCACGCGGAACTCGACCCGCCCCGCCTTGGTCTCCTCGATCACGCGCGGCAGATCTTCGTCCGGCACGACCGTCCCCGCCTTGGGATTGGGCATCAGCCCGCGCGGACCGAGCACACGCCCTAATCGACCGACCTTGCCCATCATCTCCATCGTGGAGATGGCGACATCGAATCCCGTCCAGCCGCCCTGGACCTTTTCCAGCATCTCATCGTCATCGGCGACGTAATCCGCCCCTGCTTCGCGCGCCAAGCGGGCGCCTTCACCCTGGGCGAACACGAGCACGCGCACTGACTTTCCGAGGCCGTGAGGCAGCACCACCACGTCCCGGACCTGCTGGTCCGCATGGCGTGGGTCGACGCCCAGGCGGATGTGCACCTCCACCGTGGCATCAAACTTGGTGAAGGAGGTTTCTTTGGTCAAAGCGATGGCTTCTTCGGGAGTATACAGTTTTTCCCGGTCGATTTTTTCCACCGCCATTCGGTAGTTTTTTCCATGTTTCGGCATGTATCACCTCTGTGGTTGAAATCAGGCGGGCGGTGCTCCCATCCCGGGGCCGCCCTCCCACAGTTTTCTTAATCGACAACCCGGATGCCCATATTGCGGGCGGTGCCTTCGATCTGTTTCATGGCCCCTTCGACATCGATGGCATTCAGGTCGTTCATTTTTGTCATTGCGATTTCGCGAACCTGGTCGCGCGTTACGGTGCCGACCTTTTCCCGGTTCGGCTCTCCCGACCCCTTATCGACGCCGGCTGCTTTTTTCAGCAGTACCGCAGCTGGAGGGCTCTTCAGGATGAACTTGAAGGACCCGTCCGAATACACGCTGATCTCTGCCGGCACGATATCGCCCATACGGCTGGCCGTGCGGGCGTTGTACTCCTTGCAGAACGCCATCAGGTTGATCCCGTGCCCTGCCAGAGCGGGCCCGATCGGGGGGGCGGGAGAGGCTTTTCCGGCCTCGATTTGCAAACGTACGACTGCTGTGATTTTTTTTGCCACTGCTTAGTTCTCCTTTGTGGTGCGGAATTAAATTCCTGGCGGGCAGGCGATCTGGCCGGCCCTCCCACAGTTGGTGCTGTCAGGACTTTTCGACCTGCAGGAAATCGAGCTCCACGGGCGTATCACGGCCAAAGAAATTGACCATCACCCGCACTTTGGCACGCTCCATGTCGATCTCGGATACGGTGCCGCGAAAATCGTTAAACGGCCCATCGATGATGCGGACACGTTCCCCCGATTTGAAGGTGACTTTGACGCGCGGTGCATCCGCTTCCATGCGCTTGATAATCTGGGCGACCTCTTCCGGACGCAGCGGAATCGGGGTGTTGCCCTGGCCTACAAACCCGGTCACACCCGGCGTGTTTCGGACTACGTACCAGGATTCTTCAGTCAGGATCATGTTCACCAGGATGTAGCCCGGAAAAACCCTGCGCTCCACGGTGCGGCGCTTTCCTTCACGCACCTCGATCTCTTCCTCAACGGGGACCACCACATCGAAGATGCGGTCTTTCATTCCCATCGACTCGATACGCTGCTCAAGGTTGTGGCGCACTTTGTTTTCGTAACCCGAATAACAGTGCACCACGAACCATTCGCGCCCATCCGCTTCCTCATCAGCTCCGGCGGACTCGACGGTTTCCTCGCCAGGCAGCAAAAACTCGCTCGGATCCGTAGATAGGCCCGTAACCTGGTCCAGAAGGGAAGCGCCGTTGCTTTCCTCTTCTTCCGCGGTTTGCGGAGGCGCTTCAACCTCGTTTTCCTCGTTCATCATCTCATCCATCAAAGCCAACCTTGTTCTTTTCTCTGGCTACCCGCCGACGATCAGGGAAAGCAGGTACGTGAACAGGGAATCCAGTGAACCCAGAATGATGACCATGACCACAATCACAACCAGAACGATGATGGTCAAATTGGTCGCCTCTCTGCGTGTCGGCCAGTTCACTTTGCGCAACTCGCCCGTGGTCTCGCGGTAAAGGCGCTGTACAGCGTTTTGCTGCTTTCGCCCGGTCTTCCGGGCCGCACGTTTCTGCGCCACTGATTTCTCCTTTCGTATCATCTCGTTACGCTTAAAACGACGCCGGATATTGGCGCCGTCTTAAGGCAAGGCCGGCGATCGGTTGCTTGTCGAAGCCGGCGATGCTGGGATCTGCCGGGTTATCCGATCAACCCTGCGGCAAATCCATAAAAACAGGCGAGGCAGGAATCGAACCCACAACCTACGGTTTTGGAGACCGTTGCTCTACCAATTGAGCTACTCGCCTTGGATCGGTAACCTCCCGATGCCCTACGCGAATGCTGGAGGACTGACTATTATAAAGCCGTCCTCCAGATTTGTCATTTGGTTTCGCGATGCAGGGCGTGAACCCGGCAGCGCGGGCAGAACTTATTCAATTCCATGCGGCTGGGATCATTGCGACGGTTCTTTTCCGTCATGTAATTGCGCTCTTTGCACTGCGTGCATTCGAGCGTCACAATGATCCGTACGCCTTTCTTTTTTGCCATCTCTAGTCCAAAATCTTGGTGATCACGCCGGCGCCGACGGTCAGGCCGCCTTCACGGATGGCGAATTTCGAGCCCACTTCCAGCGCCACCGGCACGATCAGCTCCACTTCCAGGTTGACATTGTCTCCCGGCATCACCATCTCCACCCCTTCCGGCAGCGCGATCGCTCCCGTCACGTCCATCGTCCGGATGAAGAACTGCGGCCGGTACCCCGTGAAGAACGCCTTGTGCCGGCCCCCCTCGTCCTTCCTCAATACGTACACCTCGCTCATGAACTGCTTGTGCGGCTTGATGCTGTTCTGCTTGGCCACCACCATCCCGCGCTCCACATCTTCTCGCCCGATCCCCCTCAGCAGCAGCCCCACGTTGTCCCCTGCCTGCCCCTGGTCCAGCAGCTTGTGGAACATCTCCACTCCCGTCACCACGCTCGTCATCTTCTGGTCCCGCAGCCCCACAATGTCCACCGGGTCCCCCGTCTTCACCATCCCCCGGTCTATCCGCCCCGTCACCACCGTCCCGCGCCCCTTGATGCTGAACACATCTTCCACCGACATCATGAACGGCTTGTCCGTCTCCCGCTGCGGCTCCGGAATGTACTCGTCGATCACCCGCAGCAGCTCCTTGATGCTCTCGTACTCCGGCGCATTCGGGTCCGTGCTCTCGCTCTCCAATGCATGCAGCGCACTCCCGCGCACGATCGGCGTCTCGTCTCCGGGAAACTCGTACTCGTCCAGCAGCTCCCGCAGCTCCAACTCCACCAGCTCCAGCAGCTCCTCGTCGTCCATCATGTCCACCTTGTTCAGGTACACCACGATCGACGGCACTTCCACCTGCCTGGCCAGCAGCACGTGCTCCCGCGTCTGCGGCATCGGCCCGTCCGGCGCCGCCACCACCAAGATCGCCCCGTCCACCTGCGCCGCTCCCGTGATCATGTTCTTGATGTAGTCCCGGTGACCAGGCATGTCCACGTGCGCATAGTGCCGGTTGGCCGTCTCGTACTCCACGTGCGAGATGTTGATCGTGATCCCCCGCTCCTTCTCTTCCGGCGCATTGTCAATCTCGTCGAACGCCTTCATCTTCCCCGAACCCAGGGTCAGCGCCGCCACCTTCGTGATCGCCGCAGTCAGCGTCGTCTTCCCGTGGTCAATATGCCCCATCGTCCCCACGTTCAAATGCGGCTTCGTCCTTTCAAATTTTTGCTTCGCCATGCTTCTTTCTCCGTGTTCTTCTTCGTTGTGGACGTCGTGGCGTCCTGCTAGACAGTCCGTATGATCGTCTCGGCGGTTTTCTGATCGACCTGTGCGTAGTGATCGAACTCCATCGAGAACACACCCCGGCCCTGGGTTGCAGAACGCAGGCCCGTTGCATAACCAAACATTTCGGCGAGCGGGACCATGGCGACGACCGCCTGGGCGTTCCCCGGGCGGACCTCCATCCCCTGAATCTCCCCGCGCCGTGAATTCAACTGGCCGATGATCTCGCCGAGGAAGTCCTCGGGGATCACGACCTCAACCTTCATGACTGGCTCCAGCAGGATCGGATGCCCCTGCCGCATGCCCTCTTTGAAGGCCATGGAGGCCGCCATCTTGAAGGCCATCTCGCTCGAGTCCACTTCGTGGAAGGAGCCGTCGTAAAGGCGCACGTGCACATCGGTGACCGGATACCCGGCCAGCACGCCGGCCTCAGCGGTCTCGCGGATGCCGCGCTCCACCGCCGGAATATACTCGCGGGGGATCACCCCGCCGACAATCTTGTCCTCGAAGCTCACGCCCTGGCCGGATTCGGTCGGCTCAATCTCCAGGACCACGTGCCCGTACTGGCCGCGGCCGCCGGTCTGCTTGACGTAGCGGAATTCCGCCCGCTCCACACCCCGGGTGATGGTTTCACGGTACGCCACTCTGGGCCGGCCGACGTTGGCCTGGACGCGGAATTCGCGTTTCATGCGGTCGATCAGCACCTCGAGGTGCAGCTCCCCCATCCCGGAAATGATGGTCTGGGAGGTGGTCTCGTCCGAACGCACCTGGAATGTCGGGTCCTCTTCGGCCAGCTTTTTCAGGGCCTGGCCCATTTTGTCCTGGTCGGCTTTGGTCTTCGGCTCAATGGCCACCGAAATGACCGGCTCAGGAAAGGTGATGCTTTCCAGCAGGATCGGGTTGGCCATATCGCAGAGCGTGTGGCCTGTGAAGGTATTTTTGAGGCTCAGCACGGCGCCGATATCACCGGCCATAATCTCGTTAACGTCCTCGCGCCGGTCGGCGTACATGCGCAGCAGGCGCCCGATGCGCTCGCGCGAACTCTCGGTGGCGTTGAGCAGCTGTGCGCCTTTGCTCACCTTGCCCGAATACACACGGAAATACGAGAGCCGCCCGACATACGGGTCGGTGACGACTTTAAAAACCAGGGCGCTTGTCGGCGCATCGTCCTCCGCCGGCCGTTCCAGGATCTTCTCCTCATCCTTGGTGGAAAAGCCCTTGACGGGCGGGATGTCCACTGGGGAGGGCAGGTAATCGATGACTGCGTCGATCAGAGGCTGCACACCTTTGTTCTTCAGGGAGGAGCCGCAGAAGACAGGGTTGGCTTTGTTAGCAATCACGATCCGGCGCAGCGCCGCTTTGAGCTCGTCGGTCGAAATCGGCTCGTTTTCGAGGAATTTCTCGGCGATCAGGTCGTCTTCCTCGGCGATCTGCTCCACCATCTCTTCGCGGGCCTGGTCGTATTCGGCTTTCATATCCGCAGGGATATCCGTGCGGATGGGGGCGGCGCCCAGATCGTCTTCCCAGACGACAGCCTGGCCTTCCACCAGGTCAATCACGCCGCTGAAATCCGCCTCCCGCCCGATCGGAAGCTGCACGGGGATCGGCTTGGCGCCCAGCCGTTCGCGGATCATTTCGATCGTGCGCTCAAAGGAAGCGCCGACGCGGTCCATCTTATTGATGAAGCAGATGCGTGGCACACGGTAGCGGTCAGCCTGCCGCCAGACGGTCTCGCTTTGGGGCTCGACACCCTGGACCGCATCAAAGACCACCACCCCGCCGTCCAGGACGCGCAGCGAACGCTGCACCTCGGCGGTGAAATCAATATGGCCGGGGGTGTCGATGATGTTGATCTGGTGCTCGCGCCATTCAGCGGTCACCGCAGCGGAAACGATGGTGATCCCGCGCTCGCGCTCCTGCTCCATCCAGTCCGTGACCGTGGTGCCGTCGTCAACCGAGCCGATACGGTGAGTCTTTCCCGTGTAAAACAGGATCCGTTCCGTCGTGGTCGTTTTGCCGGCGTCGATGTGGGCGATGATGCCGATGTTTCTGAACAGCTCGATTGGCTTCTGTCTTGTCATAATGTCACTCTCGGGCAAGCCGATAGCCCGCAGGAATGCTCGCTCCGGTCGGAATTCAGACCCGGTAATGCGAGAAAGCCCGGTTGGCCTCGGCCATGCGGTGGGTCTCCTCCCGCCGCCGTACTGCCGGCCCGGTGTTGTTGGCAGCGTCCATAAACTCGGCCGCCAGTTTCTCCGAAAAGGAGCGGCCGGACCTGGCCTTGGCGGAGGCGATCAGCCAACGGGTCGCCAGCGCAAACTGGCGGTGCCCCGGCACCTCCATCGGAACCTGGTAAGTGGCGCCCCCGACCCGGCGCGGGCGCACTTCCATCACCGGGGAGACGTTTTTCAGGGCCTGCTGGAAAACCTCCAGCGGGTTTTTCTTGGTGCGCTCCTCGATGATTTCGAAAGCATCGTAGAACAGCCTGGAGGCGACGCTTTTCTTCCCGTTCTTCATGATCCGGTTGATAAAAGACTGCACCTCTACGCTGTTGTAGCGGCTGTCGGGAAAAATCTCACGCTTATCGGGCCGATTTCTTCTTGGCATTTTGTACTCCGGTTCCTGACTTCTACGAACACAATCGCCGGTGAAACCGGCGATTTGTGGTTATTTCGAGCGTTTTGTCCCGTACTTGGACCGCCCTTGCTTGCGTTCTGAGACGCCCGTGGTGTCGAGACTGCCACGGACGATGTGGTAGCGTACGCCCGGCAGGTCCTTGACACGACCTCCCCGGACCATGACCACGGAGTGCTCCTGGAGGGAGTGCCCCTCCCCAGGAATGTAGGCGGTCACTTCGATCCCGTTCGTCAGGCGAACACGAGCGATTTTGCGCAGAGCGGAATTGGGTTTCTTTGGGGTCATGGTGCGGACCACCGTGCAGACGCCGCGTTTCTGCGGAGCGCCTTTCGCCTGCCGGAGCCGGCGCTGCTTCATGGAATTGAAAATATACTGCAAAGCAGGCGCCTTACTCTTTACCTTTTTGCTCTTGCGTCCCTTGCGAACGAGCTGATTTATCGTTGGCACAATGTACTCCAGTTCTTTCCGTCTCTTTCCAACAAGAGAGACCATCATTTGATGGCCTCACTTTATTTCAACGCGGATTTGCGGGCGACTTCCGCCGGCCGCCGGATATTAAGTGACGAAGAGCGATTTTACTATTCGATAAAGCCTTCGTCAAGACTTCAAATCCGGCAATTTGAGCATTTTTTCACGACCCGCCTGGATTTTTCCGCTTTTCCTTACAAAGGCGCTGCTTCAGGGAGGGTGTTCCAAATTGGACCGGCGGCTGAATATACCCAACCCGTCCCCCGAACGCGATGTCCGGGGGACAGGGATCGAAAACTTTACAGGCTCTTGCCGAGTTCCATCAACCCGGTCCCGATGCGCGGGACCTTGGCTTTTTCTTCTTCCTTGCCGAAGCGCACCACGCCCGAATCGGTGACGGCCTCGACCGCCAGACCCAGGCTCTGCAGCTCCTTGACCAGGACGCGGAAGGAAGCGGGGATGCCGGGCTCTTCGATCGGTTCGCCCTTAACGATGGCTTCGTATGTTTTGACACGCCCCTGGACATCATCAGATTTGACCGTCAGCATCTCCTGCAGCGTGTAAGCCGCACCGTATGCCTCCAGCGCCCAGACCTCCATCTCGCCGAAGCGCTGGCCGCCGAACTGGGCTTTACCGCCCAGCGGCTGTTGGGTCACCAGGCTGTAAGGGCCGGTCGAGCGAGCGTGGACTTTGTCTTCCACCAGGTGGTGCAGCTTGAGCATCGTCATCACGCCGACCGTGACCGGCTGGTCGTACGGGTTGCCGGTTTTTCCATCACGCAGGATCTGCTTGCCGAGGGTGGGCATCGGCTTTCCGTTCTTCATTATGACCGCCTGGGCCTGCTCCCGAATGGCCTCCACGTCTCCATTAACCGGTTTTTCCCCGCGGCCGGCCAGCCAGAGCGATAGGCAGGCCTGGATCGCTTTATTGTCGAACTCCTTGCGGTCAAAGGCCGTGTCCATGCGGTCTTCGAAGACCAGCAGCGCATCCGGATCGAAGCCCTGGTCTCGCAGCCATTCTTTGAGCACCGAACGGCGGGCGTAGGTCCGGTCCGACACCAGCCGGTAGACGTCATAATTCCGGCCACCCAGCCACTCGGACAGGTAAAGGTTGCGCACCTCATCGTCGTCGCGCAGCGTCTCGGGGTCGTACTCGTATCCTTTGAGCCAATCCCAGGCCTGTTCGCCGATCACCTGCCAGGCCCGCTCGATCATCCAGGCCCGTGCCAGTTCGGCTTCGATCTCCGCCTCGTTGGCGCCGTCGAACACCGGGTTGACCGCCCGGAAGCCAAGCTGCCGAGCCGCCCATCCCAGGTGGGTTTCCAGGACCTGGCCGATGTTCATGCGGCCAGGCACCCCCAGCGGGTTGAGGATGATGTCCACAGGGGTGCCGTCATCCAGGAACGGCATGTCCTCGACCGGAACCACCTTGGAAATCACACCCTTGTTGCCGTGCCGGCCCGCCATTTTGTCTCCGGCGGTCGCTTTGCGGCGCTGGGCGACGTACACCCTCACCATCTTGTCCACGCCGGCAGCCAGGTCGGTGTTCTCTTCACGGGTGAAGACCTGAACGTCCACCACCTTGCCGCGCTCGCCGTGGGGCATCTTAAGGGAAGTGTCTTTGACATCGCGCGACTTTTCACCAAAGATCGCCCGCAGCAGGCGCTCCTCGGGGGTCAGCTCTTTTTCACCTTTCGGTGTGATCTTGCCGACCAGGATGTCGCTGGGCCCGACCTCCGCGCCGACGCGGATGATGCCCTCTTCGTCCAGGTCCTTGATGGCATCCTCGCCGACATTCGGAATGTCCCGCGTGATCTCCTCCGGCCCGAGGCGGGTGTCCCGGGCTTCGACCTCGTACTTCTCGATGTGGATCGAGGTGAAGCGGTCCTCCTGGACCAGGTTTTCGGAGATCAGGATGGCATCTTCAAAATTGCCGCCTTCCCAAGAGAGGAAAGCGATCACGACGTTTTGCCCGAGCGCCAGTTCTCCACCGTCGGTCGAAGAGGAGTCGGCGATGATATCCCCTTTCCGGATCTGCTGACCTTTGAGGACAGCCGGTCGCTGGTCGATGCAGGTGCTCTGGTTGGAGCGGTGGTACTTGCGCAGCAGGTAGACTTTCTCCTCCCCGGCTTTGGTTCGGATCACGATCCGATCCCCGGTGACGGAAGTCACTTCCCCGTCCTCTTCGGCGATAATTACCTGGCCGGAGTCGACTGCGGCGTAGTATTCCATGCCGGTCGAGACGATCGGCACATCCGGCAGCACCAGCGGCACGGCCTGGGCCTGCATGTTGGAGCCCATCAGGGCCCGGTTGGCATCGTCGTGCTCCAGGAAAGGGATCAGCGAAGCGCTGATGCCGACCACCTGGTGCGGTGCGACGTCCATGTAATCGATGTTCTCCGGTGTGGCGAACATGAAGTCTGAATGGTACCGGCAGGAAACTCGGTTGCGGACGAACTCACCGTTTTCGGTCAGCGGGGAATTTGCCTGCCCGATATAGAACTTGTCTTCGGAGTCAGCCGACAGGTATTCGATCTCGTTGCTGACGAACGGTTTGATCAGGATCTGCCGGGTGGGAATCTTTGCGATCTGGCCAGCGACCTTTTCGTCGATCCGATCGCCCTGCGCAGCCAGGGTCTTCCCTTTTTCATTGACCACGTCCTCTCGCAGTTCCCTGCCCACCAGGCGCGGGTCGTTGGACCGCAGTGAGCGGTACACCCTGCGGTAAGGGGTCTCGATAAAGCCATATTCGTTGACCTGGGCAAAGGAAGCCAGGCGGCCGATCAGGCCGATGTTCGGACCTTCCGGGGTCTCGATCGGGCAAATGCGGCCGTAGTGCGAATGGTGCACGTCGCGCACATCGAAGCCGGCCCGCTCGCGCCGCAGGCCGCCCGGCCCGAGCGCGGACAGAGTGCGCTTGTGGCGCAGTTCGGCCAGCGGGTTGGTCTGGTCCATGAACTGGGAAAGCTGGCTGCTGCCGTAAAACTCACGCAGCGCGGCGACCACGGGGCGGATGTTGATCAGCGTGACCGGAGAGATCTGGTCCTGGTCGCGGATGGACATGCGCTCTTTGATGACACGCTCCATGCGGCGCAGACCGATGCGCAGCTTGTTCTGAACGAGTTCGCCGACAGTCTTGACCCGCCGGTTGCCGAGGTGATCGACATCGTCGGGCGGCTCGATGCCGTTGTTGATGTTGATCATGCGGCGCACCAGCTTGACGATGTCCCACTTGGTGATGTTGCGGTGGGCGAGCGGGATGTTCTCCTGGAGCTCCAGCTTCTGGTTCAGCTTGTAGCGCCCGACCCGCTCGAGATCGTAATGCCGGCGGTCGAAGAGCTGCTCCTCCAGGAATTCACGGGCGTTCTCAATGGTGGCCGGATCGCCGGGACGCATGCGCTTGAAAAATTCCACCAGGGCGGCTTCCGCAATCGTCAGCCCGCCGCTCAGGTCCCAATCGGGCTCCTGGCGCAGGGTCGTGGCGATGTACATGCGGTCGGGGTTGTTGTCGATATCTTCAAACAGCCCCAGGATCTCCTCATCGGTGCCTTCGGCCAGAGGGGCGTTGCCGGTCTGATCGTTGACAGCCGCCAGGGCCCGCAGGAAGATGGTCACCGGAATGGTGCGCTTGCGGTTGAACTTGAGGGTCAGGTAATCGGTTTTGCGAGTCTCGAACTCCATCCATGCGCCCCGGTCGGGGATCAGCTTGGCGGTCGAGAGCAGCCGGCCGGTGGAACGGTCCACAGGCGCTTCGAAATACACGCCGGGCGAGCGGATCAACTGGGAAACCACCACGCGCTCCGTGCCGTTGATCACGAAGGTGCCTTTTTCCGTCATCTCGGGGAAATCCCCCAGGAAAATTTCCTGCTTTACCGGGGCGGAAATCTCCGGCCCCGCCAGCAGCACGGACACATACAGCGGGCTGGCATACGTCAGGTCGCGCTCGATGCACTCCTCAACGTCGTTTTTCGGGTCTCCGAACCAATACGTCAGGCCCCACTCCTCGGATTCGGGTGTGCGGCTGGGGAAATACAGCTTCATCCCCTTGTTGTACGATTCAATCGGGGAGATTTCGTGAAAGAGATCGGAAAGACCGTCTTTTTTCAGGCGTTCAAAGGAGTCGAGCTGGACTTCTATCAGGTTGGGTAACGGGAGCGAAACAGAAATTCGAGAATAGGTCTTTGTGGGCAAAACAGGCGCCATCAGAAATTTCTCCGCTTAATCAAATGCTTTAAAAGACGATATGTTGACCGGACCGGTCAACAGACGAAATTACATTATACACCGTATGTCAAGGGGGATCAAGGCGCAAAAAAGGCGGTGTTAGCGCAAAGTAGTAGAGTCCTATTTCTGCAAAGTTAAAATGTCCTATTTTGGAAATCGCAAAATAGGACGGCAGCCTTGGACGAA
>JBFKII010000045.1:0-18067 GCA_041632295.1 Anaerolineales bacterium
ATCCGCCTGACCGTGCAGTTTTTCGACACCGTGCGGCGCTACCAGCAGCTGTTCGACCCCTCGGCATATTTCCTGACTGCCTGGTTGGTGCGGATCGAAGAGATGCTAGAAACGGGGATCGCGGCCGATTACGTCCGCCATCCCTCCAAGCCGGAAAACATCGCCCTGGAGCTGATGCTGGTAGCTGCGGACCGGCATCTGCGGGCCGGGGATTATGGCGAAACGGAAGCGATCCTGAAGGCGGTCAACGCGGTGCTAACTGCCGTGGAGGCCGGCGAACCGGCGCCTTTTTACGCCGACCCCATGGCGGAAACCTATCTGGGGATCACGCTCGCGCTGCTCGAGCAGGGCTTTGAACCCCAGCAGCTGGTGTTGGACGGGTCGCAGGCGCAGGTCCAAGCGCAGGCCGGTTCGACCGCGCTGGTGGAACTGGTGGTCGACCGCGGCACGAACGCCTGGCAGGTTTCGGGGCAATAGGTTGGGGCGTGACATGTTGGGTACGGGCGTGACATGTCACGCCCCGACCTGACCTATCACGCCGCTCGCGGCTGAGCGGGTTTACAGAATCGCCAGCGCCACGCCGACCATGCCCGCCAGGATGCTGACAAACATGAAGCGGTAGACGATCTGCTGCTCGCTCCAACCCAGCAGTTCGAACGTGTGGTGGATCGGGCACATCGGAAACACCCGGCGGCGCTCTCCGAAACGACGTTTTGAATAAGCAAAGTAGCCCAGCTGGATGGCGTCGGTGACCAGTTCGACCACAAAAACAAAAGCCACCACGGGAAGCAGCAGCCATTGGCCGGTCATGAAGGCCACGACCGCCAGCACGGCGCCGATCGCCAGCGAGCCGGTGTCCCCCATGAAGACTCTGGCCGGATGGGCGTTGAACCACAGGAAGCCGAACAGCCCGCCCACCATCACAAAGCAGAAAGTTGCCAGAAAGGTCTGCCCCTGGTAAGAGGCGATGATGCCGTAGGCCACGAATGCGACCGCGGCCTGGTTGCCGGCCAGCCCGTCCAGGCCATCGGTGATGTTGACTGCATTGCAGGTGGCCACGATCACGAATGCAGCGATTGGGACGTACCAGATTCCGATCCGGATCTTGAATGGGATGAACGGCACGGCCACCGAGTTCAGGTCCAGGCTGTGGTAAAGCACGAAAGAGAAGACGGTCGCCAGCACCACCTGGCCGCCGAACTTGGCCCAAGCGCTGATGCCTTCGCTGCGTCGCAGCCCGCGCGTCCCTTCCCAGTCGTCGACGCCGCCCAGCAATCCGAATAGGACCAGCGCGCCCACCGGTATCAAGATCGAGAGACCTTCGATGTTCCCTTTGACCACATTGGCCAGGTTGATCAGCACCTCCACGAAAACCACCGACAGGATCACCAGCAGCCCCCCGAACTTCGGCGTGCCCTGCTTGGACATGTGGTGGCTGACCACGGCGGCGGCGCCGCGGATGCGGATCTGCGAGCCCAGGCCGAACTGCTGCAACATACGGATGACCACATCCCCCCAGATGATCGCCAGCCAGCAGGTCAGGATTCCGAATGAGATCGCCAGGATCATGGCTGCTGGGCGGCGGGCTCGGCCTGGGACAGCCCCGCCAGTGCGGCTTCCACCGCGGCGAATTCGTCCCAGGGGTGCTCGACAGTGCCAAAGCACATGCTGCGCTCGTGGGCTTTGCCGGTGGTGACCACGATATCCCCCGGTTGGGCCAGCTTTTGGATGGCGAAGGCGATCGCCTCGCTGCGGTCTGGCACGCGGAAATACGACTCCCCGAACACCCCGCCCTCGCTTTCGACCCCCTCGGCGACCTGGTCAATGATGGCATCCAGGTCCTCGGTGCGTGGGTCCTCCGCTGTGATGACGGTCAGGTCGGCGTATTTGCCGGCCGAGGCGCCCATCGGAAAGCGCTTGAACGGATCGCGTTCCCCGGCGCAGCCGAAGACGACGATCAGCCTTTTCTCCTTCACACCGTGGAGCATTTTGAGCAGGCTGTCCAGGCCGTGGGCGGTATGGGCGAAATCGACGTACACGCTGAAAGGCTGGCCGCGCTCGATCTTTTCCAGCCTGCCGGGTGGCGGTACGGCAGCCTCCAGGCCGGCGGCGATGTGCCCGGGATCGATCCCCAGCGCCAGGGCGGCGGCCACGGCAGCCAGGATGTTCTGCACGTTGTAATCCCCGGCAAAACGGGTGCGCACCCGGCGATCGATCGCCGGAACCGTCAGGGTGGAACCGCCCGGAGTGTGCCGGATTTCGGTCGCGGTGATCTGCGCAGCCGGGTCCAGGCCGTAAGTGACCTGTTTTCCGGAGGCCATCTCCCGCAGACGGGGATAGCTGCGGTCGTCCAGGTTCAGGATGCTGGTGCGCACCCGGCGAAACAGACGGGCTTTATCCGCCAGGTACTGGTCGTAGCTGCCGTGGTAGTCCAGATGCTCGTCGGTGATATTGGTCACCACACCGATGCGGAAATTGCTGCCCATCACGCGGTGCTGGGCGAGCCCGTGGGAGGTGGCCTCCAGGACGATCGTGTCGGAGCCCGCCTGCCGGGCGGTTTTCAAAAAGCGCTGGAGTTCGAAGGGATTGGGGGTGGTCACGTGCAGGCCGAGCGGCACGTTTTCACGCCCGTAGATCACCGCCCCCGTGGTGCTGATCAACGATGCCCGCCGCTTCGCCTGGCGAAGAATGGAATACAGCAGGTGGGCGGTGGTGGTTTTCCCGTCTGTGCCAGTGATCCCGATCACGTTCAGGTGGCGGGCGGGGTAGCCGTAGGCCAAAACGGCCAGGACGGCGCGCAACCAGTGGTACAGGCCGAAAACAGGCTTGGGGATGAAGCGCTTGATTCTGCGGAGCATGGCGTCTCGGGGATGGGGTCTATCCCTGCAAATTGTACCCGCTCTCCAAAAACTCGCACTGCGTGCACTGGTGGTAGAAGGGGCAGACCACCACCCGGCAGCCGACTTCCCGGCCCTCCAGGATCAGGGGGATGCGCTCCAGATGGCGCATGAGGGAGCCTTTCAGGTACACCACGTCCCCCGGCCGCATCCATTCCTGCAGGCGGGCTGCGGCCTGGTGGACATCTTCGGCCGCGAAAACCTGCGTTGAAGACAATCCCGCCCGTACGGCCGCCTCGGCTGTATGCCGGGTCAGGTTCCCGACGGTGATCAGCAGGTCGGGCCGGGCCTGACCCGCCGCCTGCCCGATGCCGGTGTGCTCGTCCTGGGCGTGCTCTCCCAATTCGCCCATCTCCCCCAGGACGGCCGCCTTGCGCCCTGTGGCCTGGAGGGCGGCCAGGTAAGCCAGCCCTGCCCGGGTGGAAGCCGGATTGGCCCGCAAGGCGTCGTTGATCAGGATCAGCCCGTCAGGCCCGGATTCGACGCTCAGCCGGCCGGGCAGCGGCTGCAGCCCGGCGAAGGCCCGCCGGATGGTCCCGTAGGGAACCCCAGCGGTCCGGGCGACGGCAGCGGCAGCGGCCAGGTTGGCGGCGTTGTGCTCCCCCAGCAGGGGCGTTTCGAATTCCCGGTCCCCCTCGGGGGTCGCCAGCCGGAAGCGGGTACCTGCGAGGGTCGGGCGGACGCCCTCGAGGCGGTAGTCGCAATCCGAGTCGTGGCCGTACCACAGGATGCGGGCGCGGGTGCGGGCCGCCATGGCGCGCACATGGGGGTCATCCCTGTTGAGCACAGCCGTCCCCGTTTCCCCGAGCACCTCGATCATGCGCCCTTTCTGCTGGATGATGGCTTCCAGCGATCCGAGGTGCTTTTCATCCGAGTGGACCGGGCTGATGCCGGTCAGGACGCCGATCCGGGGCCGGGCGATCTCGAGGTGGAAATCCATCTCCCCCGGGCTGTCGATGCCCAGCTCCAGCACCAGGAAGCGGTGCCGGCTGCGCACCCGCAGGGCGGTGATCGGCACATTGTAGATCGTGTCCAGGTTCAGATCGGTCATCACGGTGGGGGCGTGGGCCTCGAGCACCGCGCCGATCGCGCTGGACGTGCTGGTCTTGCCGTAGCTGCCGGTGATCCCGATCTGCAGGATCGAGCGATGCAGGCCGTTCAGCCAGAGTCTGGCTGCGACCCGCCGGCCGGTGTGGAAAATTCGCTTCAGGGGGCTGGACATCCGATCTCAGACGAAAAAAGGGTGCGAGCGGGACGGGCCCGTTCACACCCCTTGTGGGTGGCTTGGTTTGGCCAGGTCAATCAGCAGGTCGGCAGGAAGGAAAAATAATCGCACCACAGGGCATTGGCATCGATGTAGTACAGCCCTGCGATCACGACCACGCACGCCAGCACGACCAGGCAGCCGCAGCCGGCCAGGATCGCCGTGCGGTTGCTCTTCTTTGGCTCCTCTTCCATCTCCATTGGCTCCGCCGGCGCCGGTCCGGTGTAGGTGGCGGAGGGTTCGGGTTGGGCAGGGGGCGGCTGGGGGGCCGGGGCTGGAGCAGGCGGCTGGGCCTGTGCGGGCGGCGTCATGGGCGGCGGCGTGGGCGGCTCCATCTCCATGTCGGGCATCGAGATCGGCTCCTGCCTGGTCGGATCCGGCGACGACATGACGGCGGTCGCATCCGGATCGAACGTGGTCTGGGTGAAAACCAGGACCACATTCTCCCCCATCTGGATGGTCTCGTCGGCAGCCAGGATATGCGGGCCGGAAATGCGCTGCCCGCTGACAAACGTCCCGTTGGTCGAGCCCAGATCTTCGATGACGTACTGCCCGGCCTGCATGATCAGGCGTACATGCTTGCGAGAGACCTCCGCATCGTTGATGACGATATCGTTGCTGATATCCCGCCCGACGTAAACCTCCGTCTTGCTGAGGGCGTACGATTTCCCGGGCGTCGGCCCGGAGCGCATGACCAATTGGGATTGGGTTGTCATTCGTGTTTCCTCCTAACGAGGTCCCCGGGCATTCGAAATGCCAGTGCAGGGATGGGTTTCCCCAGGATGATTACCGAAAAAGTTCAGGTGCGGACGGGCGCGGGCCTGGCGGTGGTGCCACATGGGCCGGCGCGGTTCGAACGCCAGAGATAGTTTAAAACGTTTCAACTGATACGTCAAATTATCTCAGGGCCGGACTTGCCGCTGGCGCCCGGGCACTCGCCTGTATTTTCATTTTTCTTTCGCTGCGTGGCTTTTCAATTGGCCCAGCTTGGTTTCCAGCCGGGCGATTTTTTCCTCGATTGCCCGGCGTTGGGTCTTGAACAGGATATCCTGCATGTGCGCCAACCGTGAGGCCCCGAAAACGTGGACCCCCAGCGCGGCGCTGATGACGATGGCGGAATAGGCCGTCGGCAGCTTGGCGAGGGAAATATCGCCCAGGAAGGTGGTGGTGAAAAGGATGATGAACCCGACCGAAACGGACAGGGAGAAAAAGATCGGGCTGCTGAAATTGGCGCCGCGCACCTCGCTCATGCCCGAGGCGTTGATGATGATGTTCAGGGCGATGATCTCCAGGCCGACAAAAAATAAAAACACGAGCCCCGCCTGCTGGGGAGCGGCCTCCAGGCCAGCCCGGAAGGACATGCCCAGGAAAACGAACAAACTGGTCACCCCGGCGCTCATCCACAGGCGGCGCTGCTTGGCGGTTTGCTGCACCACCAGGTTTTTGCGTTCCTGGCGCAGGTGCTGAATTTCCAGGATGAGCGCCGCAGATGGGTTGGGCCTGGTTTCCTTGCTGCGCCCGTTTTTCGCTTCTTTCGGCGCCTTGGGATTGCGGTAGCGGTATTTTCGGGCCGGGTCGTGGCGCGTCCACATCACATCGTGATAGCGGCGCCGCTTTTGGGGGTTGGAAAGCGTGTCGTAGGCCGCGTTGATCGCCTTGATGTTCTCCTCGACCTGCGCTTTCTCGTCGGGGTCAGCATCCGGAAACCGATCGGGATGGTTCTGCCGGGCCAGCTCCCGGTACGCCGCCCGGATTTCCGCCTGGCTGGCCCGTTGGGAGACTCCCAGCGTGTCGTAAAAGGTCATCCCCCAGATTTTAGCAGGAAATTTTTCCCCCATGCTAAAATTCGCCCCTGGCAGCAGGAGACGGACCCGATGATCGCCGCAGACAAACTGACTCGAACGTTCGGCAATATCCGAAAAAAGTCCGCCGTGGATGCGATCAGCTTCGAGGTCGACCGGGGGGAGGTTTTCGGATTTCTGGGCCACAACGGGGCCGGCAAGACGACCATGGTGCGCATGCTGACCGGCCAGCTGCGCCCGACCTCAGGCCGGGGCACGGTGTGCGGTTTCGACATCGTCCGCCAGCGCAACCACATTTATCCGCGCATCGGTGTGGTTTTTGACCAGCAGAACCTGTACCCGCGCATGAGCGGGCTGGAGAACCTGCGCTTTTTTGCCGACCTTTTTGGGGCGCCTGTCGGGCGGGCTGAAGCCTTGTTGGATCTGGTCGGCCTGAAGAACCGGGCGCAGGATCGGGTCAAAACGTACTCCAACGGCATGAAGCAGCGGCTGCTGATCGCCAGGGCCTTGCTCAACCGGCCGCAGGTGCTATTCCTGGACGAACCCAGCCGCGGCCTGGACCCGACATCCGCACGAGAGGTGCGCACGGTGATCCAGGAACTGGCCGGCGAAGGTGTGACCGTTTTCCTGACTACCCACATCATGGAGGAGGCCGATATGCTTTGCAGCCGGGTGGCTTTTATCCGTGAGGGCAGGCTGGTGGCGCTGGACACCCCCGAGCGATTCAAGCTCCAGTACGGCAGGAAGCAGGCGCTCGTGCGGTTGCGTCCCGAGTCAGCCACCTCAGGGGAGATGGATACGGTTGAAATATCGATCGAAAAGCCTGAGGACGCGGCACGCCTGGCTGATTGGATCCAACAGGGCCGTGTGGAGACGATCCACTCGCTGGAAGCCAGCCTGGAAGAGGTGTTTATCCGCCTGGCGGGCAAGCCGGAGGAGTGATACGTGATCCGTAATGAGTAGTTAGTAAAACGTAATGCGTAAAACGTAATGGGTAAATTTCCCGGCTGATTGGGGGCGCGGTAACGGATTTAAGAAACAACTTGCCTCACGGCTGGATGAAGGTCAGGCTGAGCGTCCCCCAGATCAGGGTCCCGCTGCCGGGGTCGCACTGCTCAGCCGTGATATCGGGGATCAGCTGAGATCCGTCCGCCAGCCGCAGGGTGTAGGTGATGCCCGGTTCCATTTGGAAGTCCGCATAGCCCAGGCCGAACTCCGGTTTCATTCCGGTGAAAAAGTGCTCCTGGTTTCCGGTCCAGTTGAGGATGATCTCCACCCCCGGCACCCCGTTCCCGCTGCTGTCCAGCGCCCTTACGATCAGCAGTGGTCCGATGAACGTAGTGCTGCAGGCCAGCACGCTGGAATCAAAAATGAACGCGCCGGGAGTGGGCGTCAGGGTGGGGCTGGGAACCGCGGTGCTGGTCGGTGTCGGGGTGGTACTCGGTACGGCGGAAGGGGTCTGGTCGGTCGCTTCGGTGGCGGTCCCGGTGGGCTCGGAGCTGGGGGAGGGCGCGGGGCTGTCCGTCGGTGCGGCCGGCGTTCCGGTTGGCAGCGTGGAAGCAGGCGGTGTGCCGGGCGGGTCTGTCTCGCTGGCCTGGGTCACCGCGCTGGGGGAGCTCAACGGGGGTGCGCCGGCGATCCCGGCAAGCAGGCCCAGGGCGCGGACTTCATTTTCCGGTGCGCCGGCTGCATTTCGCCGCTGCGCCTGCAGGGCCAGCACCTCCGCCGGGTTGACGTCCCGCAGCAGATCAAGCCGCGCCTGGGCGCGCGAGTCATTGCCGTTGGCCAGGTAAGCCAGGGCGATCAGGATGCGGTAATCGTCTTTCAGTTCCGCACGCATGGTGTGGGGCTGCGTGTCGGTGTAGCTGACTGGGGCGACCAGCCAGCCATAGACCACGCCGATCGCCAGCCCGATCAACAGGCCGGTCAGCAAATACCAGGGGCCGCGCGACTCGCTCATGGGGCCGGGTTCCAGACCTGGAGCGCATCTCGCAACTGGACCAGCAGCGCCTGGTCGCTTTCGGTCGCAGGGCTTTGTTCGTAAAAAATGATGGCCTGCTGGACGATCAGCGCCGGAGGCTCATCCCCCAGGCGCCCCAACCGCCGGGCAGCCTCGGCCGGATCCCCCTCCAACTGGTAGACCTCAGCCACCATCAAGACGTAGTCCGAGCGGTAATCAATCCGCAGAGAGTCGTATGCTGTATCCACGACCTGTACCGGGTTGACCACCCAGGTGTAATACAGACCCAACCCAACACCGATCGCGATGGCGATCAGGAATCCGATCCAGCGGGACATGGGGCTCTGCGCCGGCATTTCGTGAGAAGCCAGGAAATCATGGGAATGGATTGTGCCACAGAAGGCGGTTGGCGGGAAGGCGGGCGGACGCCGGGGGACGGAACCGGGCTCAGTTCACGATTTTCAGAAACACCTCGACCACGTGGGGGTCAAAATCGATGCCCGCACGTTCCTGGATGTAGCTGATGGCTTCCTCTCTCGGCCAGGCATCCCGGTAAGGGCGATCGGTAGTCAGTGCATCGAAGACGTCCACCACCGCAAAGATCCGGGCGGAAAGCGGGATCTGGATCCCCGAGAGCCCGCGCGGATAACCGCTGCCGTCCCATTTTTCGTGGTGGTTGTACGGGATTTCCAACGCAGGCCGCAGATACTCGATCGGGGAGAGCAGGTTGTAGGCGTACATCGGGTGCCGGCGCATGATGGCCCACTCTTCTTCGGTCAGCGGCCCTTTTTTTCCAAGGATCTCATCCGGCACACCCATCTTGCCGATGTCGTGGAGCAGTGCGCCGCGGCGGATTTGCTCCAGTTCGTCGCTCTCGATACCGAAAGCCTCCGCCAGCTGGACGGTCATATCCGTGACGCGCTGGCTGTGCCCTTCCGTCTGCGCGTCCCGCAGTTCCAACGCTTTCGCCCAGCCTTCCAGGGTGCTGACGTAGGCCTGTTCAAGGCTGATATTGGCCGAATGGGCGGCGTCGAAAAGCTTGGCGTTGTCGACAGCGATGGCGGCATGGTGCCCGAGCTGCATGGCCACTTCCAGGTCGCGCGGCGAAAAGCGGTTGGGACGCTGCGTGTCGACGATCATCAGGGCTCCGATCGCCTGATCGCCCTTGAACAACGGGACCGCCAGGACCGAATTGACCTTGAAAACCCCGCTGATCCCGGTGCGCATGCCTTCATCCACCTGGTTGATGCTCACCGGTTTTTGATCCTGGATCACGCGGGCGGCCAGATTGATCGGATCGTTCAGCGAGACCTGCATGCCAACGAACTTGTCCCGCTCGCGGCCGTATCCTGCGATGCCTTCCAGAATCTGCCCGCCGCCGTGGGCATCCGGTTTTACCATCCAGATGTGGGACGAGTCTGCATTGAAAAACAGGGCGCTTTCGCGGCAGATCAGATTGAGAAGCGCGGGCAGGTCCAGCACAGCCCCCAGGGCTTTGCTGACCCGGCCGAGGGTCTCCGCCTGCTGCCGCAATTCGCGTTCCGACCGGAACAGCTTCTCGCGTTCCACTTCGCTGAGTTTGCGCGAGGTGATGTCCTGGATGGTTCCCACCACCCCAACGATCTGGCCGGCCCGGTTCCGGTGGGGCACAAAGGAGGAGGCATACCAGCCGGACTTTCCCCGGGAAGGGGCCTCGTAATAAACGTCCCGGCTGTGAACCGCCTCGCCTGCCAGGGCCCGCTGCAGCATGCCGGCGATGTTTTCCAGTTTGGGCAATGGCGGGATTTCATGGGTGCGCTTCCCGATCACGGCTGCGCTGCCCAGCCCGGTCAGTTCCTCCATGAAGCGGTTCCAATAGGTATACCGCAGCTTTCCATCGAACACGAAGACCCCTTCGCTAAGGCTGTCGAGCAGAGTTTTGGGCACCGGTTCCGCTTCCGAGCGCCTGGCGTGGGGGTCCACGCTGCCTTCCAGATACAGGCTTTCCCCGCTTTGATTTTTTACCAGGCGGGCGTTGACGACGGCCGGTATCACTTTTCCCTGTGCGTCTTTCAGCTGGATCTCGAAACCGCGCACGCGCCCCCGGCCTTCCATCAACTGGAAAAGGACCTCAAATTCGTGCAGGTTGGCGAATATCTTGTCCGGCGCGGCGCCCAGCAGGCTGTGCTTGTCCGGATATCCGAGCATGCGGACCAGCGTGTGGTTCGCCTGGAGCAGCGCCCCACCCCGTTTTGCGCGGAAAAGCCCGACGGGCACCTGCTCATACAGGTTTTCTTGGGAAATTTCGTATTCGGCCATGAGGCAAAGACCTCGGCATCCGGGCAAACAGCCCTGCTACCTCCACTTCATGCCGCGGTGAGATGATAATTGCATCCTATCCAACAGCCGCAGACCGGGCTATTTACGGAAAAATCAATAAAAAAAGCAATTTTGATTATACCGGAATTATCCTCCGGGGAAACCGGGGTATTTTCACAGTACAATTCCGGGCATGCCAGCCATTTCGGATATCCTGCGCCAGCGCAGCCGGCGGGGAAAAGCGAGAAAAGGCTCCCGGACCGTCCAGCGGACGGCGCTGTCACTGACCACAATCGCCAGCCTTGGGGTGGCTGTGCTGGCCGTTGCCCTGACTGCCGGTTTCAGCCTGCTGACGCAGGATATGCCGTCGTTGGCGAGCCTGCCTGCGCTTCTCGATCCGCAGGAGGGTCTGCTGGCCGAACCCAGCGTCATCGTCGCCCGGGATCAGGCCACAGTCCTGCAGACCCTGGGCGGCGGGGAGCGCAGCTATCTGCCGCTGGAAAGTGCGTCCCAGGACCGTTTGCCCCCCAACCTGTTGAACGCCATCGTCGCCGCAGCCGATCCCGCCTTCTGGCAGCATGGCGGGATCGATCTGCGCAACCTGGCGGGTGCGGCGCCGGATACGATCGCGCTTCAGCTGGTCTCCGAACTGCTGTTTTGGGACGAGCCGTCCGGTTTGCGGCGCGCCCTGCGGGAGCGCCTGTTCGCCGCCCAGGCGGTCAGCGAATACGGGCACGAACAGATCCTGGAGTGGTATCTCAACATCGCTTTTTTCGGTCAAAACGCATACGGAGCCGAGGCCGCGGCGCAGCTTTATTTCGGCAAGGCCGCGGCCGAACTGTCCCTGGCAGAGTCCGCGGTGCTGGCGGCCACATCTCAGGCCCCGGATCTGAACCCTTTCGCCTCCCCGGATCTGGCATTGGCGCGCCGGAACGAGACCCTGAATCGCATGCACGAGCAGGGCTTCATCACCGCCGAGCAGCTCGAGGACGCGCGCCGGTCCACACTAGGTGTCCGCCCGGCGCCGGAGCAGCCCAACTCGGTGCTGTCCGCGTTCCTGAACCTGGTGCGGCAGGAGATCGCCCCTCACATCCCTGAGCGCGTGCTGGCGCGCGGCGGGCTGGTGATCGTGTCGACCCTCGATCCCGATCTCCAGCGCCAGTTCGAATGCACCCTGGAGAGCCAGCTGGCCCGCCTGTCCGCGCAGGCCACCGATTTCCCGGAGGACTGTCGGGCCGCCCGCCTGCTACCGACCCAGATCGGTGAAAACGAGCCCGCGGCCGGCCTGACCGCCGAACTGGCCGCCATCGACCCGCGCGCCGGCCAGGTCCTGGCGCTGGCTGCAGGCCACTCGGGCGGCCGGGCCCCTGAAGACCTGTCTCCGCATCCCGGCGGCTCCCTGCTGACCCCGTTTGTTTACCTGACTGCGTTTACCCGCGGCTTCAGCCCCGGCTCACTGGCCTGGGACATCCCGGCCAATCTTCCGGCCGGGCTGAACCGCTCTCCCAACCCGGACGAGGCGTTTCACGGGCCGGTCCGGATCCGGACCGCCCTGGCAAACGACTACCTGGTCCCCGCCCTGTCCCTCCTCGACCAGATCGGCGCCGAGGCGGTCTGGGGCACAGCCGCCCAGCTCGGCATGCCCGCCCTGCTGTCGCCGGTCGCAGAAAATGTGGGCTCGATCGACCTGGACCGCCGGCAGCTCACCCTGCTGGAAGCCGTCCAGGCTTTCGGAGTGCTCAGCACCCAGGGTGTGCTGATCGGGCGCGGCACCCCTGGGCCTCCGAACGCCGGGGACCTGCCGGCGCCGCTCCAGGCGACCACCGTGCTGCGGGTGGAGGATGCCCGCGGCACGGTCTGGCTTGACTTCGGCCCCCCGCAGGCCCGGCCGGTGACCAGCGCCCCGCTGGCCTACACGCTGACGCACATGCTGAGCGACGAATCCGCCCGCTGGCCGAGCCTGGGGCACCCGAACGCGCTGGAGGTGGGCCGGCCTGCAGGGGTGAAACGCGGCTTCACCCAGGACGGCCGCAACGCCTGGGCCGTCGGGTTCACCCCACAGGTTTCGATCGGCGCCTGGATCGGGTTCCTCGGTGGCAGTACCGATGCGGGCCAGGTTTCGCCGGATGCGGCCGCCGGGCTGTGGCATGCGGCGCTGAAATACGCGACCGAGTCGCAGGAGCCGGCCGGCTGGTCGGTGCCCCAGGATATCGTTTCATTGGAAGTCTGCGACCCTTCCGGCATGCTGCCGACTGCGGAATGCCCGACCGTCGTGCGGGAGATCTTTCTGCAGGGCAGCGAGCCGACACAGCCGGATTCGCTGTTCCGTCGCTTTGCGATCAACCGGGAAACTGGCCTGCTCGCCACGGTATTTACGCCCCCGGAGCTGATCGAAGAGCGGGTCTTCCTGGTGCCTCCACCGGAGGCGGCCGCATGGGCGCAGCAGGCCGGGCTGCCGGTGCCTCCGGAGAATTACGACCTGGTCAGCCAGCCGCCGGTCGATTCGGAGCAGGTGCGCATCCAATCTCCGGCGATGTTCGATTATGTCAGCGGCGATCTGGTGATTCGCGGGGCAGCCTACGGGCCTGATTTCGAAAACTTCAGCGTGCAGGTCGGCGCGGGGCTCAACCCCCAGCAGTGGCTCCAGCTGGGTGACCCCTCGACGACCCCGGTCTTCGAGGGGGAGCTGGCCCGTTGGAATACCGGAGGACTGAGCGGGCTGTACGCCATTCGCCTGCTGGTCGTGAGGCAAGACAGCCGCATAGAGACCAGCATTGTCCAGGTGACGGTGGACAACACACCGCCGGAGGTCGGCATCCTGTATCCCGCCGAGAGCCAGGTTTTTGAACAGCCGGGGACCGCACCGGCGACCTTCCAGTTTTTTGCCGCCGACGAGCTGGAGATCGGGCGGGTGGAGGTGTACCAGGACAACCGCCTGCTGGAAACAATGACCCGGCCGCCGTATGCGCTGTCCGTCTCCCTGCAGCCGGGAGCCCATATCCTGCGGGTGGTGGCTTACGACCTGGCGGGCAATTTTGCTGAAACCGAGATCAGTTACATCGTGGCGCGTTGACCATGCCTCTTTTCCGATCCCTGGTAACACACAAAGTCTGGCCGGAGCACCGGGAAACTTACGAACAGGCCACGCGGGCGCTGGTGCAGGCCACCGGCTGGGAGCACGGCGTCATGGAGATGGACTGGTTCCGCGATCAGGCCGACCCCAATCGCTACCGCATGCTGACGGTTTATCTGGATGCGGAGCGTGCACTGGAATACCGCCGCAGCGAACCGTATCTTTCCTGGCACCAGGCAGTCGTGGTCGCAGGCCTGCTGGCCTCCCCCGAGTCACGCAGCGAGCTGGAGTACTGTCAGGTATTCCCGCCGCGGGACCCTGCCTGCACGCCGCAGGCGGAAGTCAGCCTGCGCCCGGTCAGCGAAGACAACCTGCGGGCAGTGATTGAGTTGGCTGTCCACGATCACCAGCGTAGTTTTGTGGCCTCCAACGACCGCTCACTGGTGCAGGCTTACGCTGCCGGGGAGCGGGCCTGGGTGCGGGCGATCTACGCCGGCGAAGTCCCAGTCGGCTTTGTCATGCTGAGCCTCGACCGCCAGCTGCCGCGCTATTACCTGTGGCGCTTCATGGTGGACGGCCGCTACCAGGGTTTGGGATACGGGAGGCGGGGGCTGTCGCTGGTGGTCGAGTTCGTGCGCACGCAGCCGCAGGCCTCCGCCCTGTTTTTGAGCTATGCGCCCGGCGAAGGGAGCCCGAAGGCGTTTTACGAAGCGTTCGGCTTCCGAGAGACCGGCGTGCAGCACGGCCGCGAGCTCGAAATGCGGCTGGACCTGGGGGAACCCGCGGAGGGGGTGCAGCGTGGAGACGAATGAAAAGATCTACCGCATCAACGCCGGCCTGGACCGCCGGTTTCCGGGAGGCGACGACCCTTTCATGATCGTTTCCCGGCTGGGGGAGGAGTGTGGCGAGCTTGCCCGCCAGGTCAACCATTTCGAAGGCCGGGGGGTCAAGCGGGAAAAGCACGGCTCACCGGATCCGGAAAAGCTGGCGAAAGAGGTCCAGGACGTCCTGAGGGCCGCCCTCCAGCTGGCAGCCTATTACGGAGTCCAGGAGCGTCTGCGCAGTTCGAACGACCGCGCCTACCAAATCATGCAAAAAGAAGGCTGGATCGATTAAGATCCCGGCAGAAACCGCACAAAGGAGCAGCCTTGATGTCCACATCACAGACCCTTCCGGATCGCGGCGATGTTCCGTTGGAACAGACCTGGGACCTGGAGAAAATTTACGCCACCAGCGACGAATGGGAGCAGGCTTATGCCGCCCTGGAGCAGGATCTCCCGGTGCTGGCGGCATTTCGCGGGCGCCTTTCAGAGGGGCCCGAAACATTGCTGGCGTTTATGCAGGAAGCGGAGCGTGTGTACCGCAGCGCCTTCAAAATGTTCGTGTACGCACTGCTCAGCAGCGCCACCGACACCACCAACCAGGAGGCCACCGCCCGCACCGGGCAGGCCCAGGGCCTGGTCGCCCGCCTGCAGGCTGCCGCGTCCTTTTCGGACCCGGAAATGATGGCGATCGGGTTCGACACCCTGCGACAGTGGATGCAGGAGAACGATGCGCTGGGGATCTACGAGCATTATGTCGACCGGCTGGAGAAGCGGGAGCCGCACGTGCGCTCCCCCGAGGTGGAGGAGGTCCTGGCCCTGGCGGGGGACCCCCTCAGCGCGGCGCGCGGAGTCTACGACATTCTGACAAATGCCGAACTCAAGTTCAGGCCGGCGGTGACGGAAGATGGCAGGGAAGTCGAGGTCGGGCAAAGTTCGAAGGATGGGCTCCTGACCGGAAGCGACCGCAGCGCGCGCCGCACCACTTTTGAAAGCTACGCCGACGGTTACCTGGCCTTCAAGAACACCTTCGCCAGCACCCTGACCGGCGCGGTCAAGCGGGATGTCTTCAACATGCGCACGCGGAATTACAAGTCCTCTCTGGAGGCCTCCCTGGCACCCAACCTGATCCCGACCGAGGTCTTCCACACCCTGATCGACACCTACAAAAAGAACATCGCAACCTGGCACCGGTACTGGTCGGCCCGCAAGAAAGTGCTCGGTTACGAAAAGCTGCATTGGTACGACACGGTGTCCCCGATGACGCCCAATGCCCCCAAGGTCAGTTTCGAGCAGGCGGTGGACTGGATCGCCGAGGGCATGCGGCCGCTGGGCGATGACTACGTGGAAGCGCTGCGCAGCGGCTGCCTGGATGAGCGCTGGGTGGATTGGGCGGTCAACAAAGGAAAACGGCAGGGCGCCTTCTCGAGCGGCACCTATGATACGCCCCCGTATATCCTGATGAGCTGGGCGGACGACCTTTTCAGCATGAGCACCCTGGCGCACGAACTGGGCCATTCCATGCATTCCTACTACTCCCGCAAAGCCCAGCCATTTGTTTATTCCGGTTACTCGCTTTTCGTGGCTGAGGTGGCCTCGAATTTCAACCAGGCCATGACTCGCGAGCACTTGTTCCGGACCCAGAGCGAGCGGGACTTCCAGCTTTCCTTGATCGACGAAGCGATGTCCAACTTCCGCCGCTACTTCTTCATCATGCCCACGCTGGCCCGCTTCGAGCTCGAAGTGCATGAGCGCGTCGAGCAGGGCAAACCGGTCAACGCCGACTCCCTGAATGCTTTGTGCGCCGACCTGTTCGAGGAAGGTTTCGGGGAGGACCTGGAGTTCGACCGCGATCGGATGGGGATCGTTTGGGCCCAGTTCGGCCACCTTTACATGAATTTCTACGTCTACCAGTACGCCACCGGCATCTCCGCCGCCCACGCTCTTGCCAGCGACATTCTCAACGACGAGGGCGAAGCGGCCGCTGGGCGCTACCGGGATTTCCTGGCGGCCGGCGGCTCGGTCTATCCGCTGGATGCGCTCAAGACGGCGGGCGTTGACATGACCACCCCCGAACCGATCGAACGGGCTTTTGAGACCCTGGCTGCGATCGTCGATCGCCTGGAAGGGCTGGCCGAAAACTGAAGAGTGATGCCGATCCTGTGAGGCGGGGCCCGAACCCCGGCCTCTGCGGCGCCTGCCGGCATGCCCGTACCGTGACCAGCGACCGCGGTGCGGTGTTCTGGATGTGCGGCGCGCAACGCTCACATCCGCAGCTTCCAAAATATCCGCAGCTGCCTGTGCGGGCGTGTATCGGGTTTGAACCCATCGTGGAAATGGAGGATTAACATCAGGTTCGGATACAGCCGCCTGCCTTCAGCTTCATTCAGGGGTGCGAAATTCGGCGATTTTTCACACAAAGGAAAGACGCGCTCGAAAGGCCTGCGGCCCAGAAAATCCGCCCTCGGTTTCGACGGGCTCAACCAGCGGGCTTGCGCAGGAACTGGTTGAGGTCGGAGCAGCTTGCCGTAAGCTGGTCGAATGGGCTTTCCTGAGTGGCTTGTGCCCTCCGCACGACATCCGTTTTGGCGGCGTTCGCGGGTTGAGTAGGGCGGTTTTCGCCCGTATCGAAACCCGAACGCTGGAAACCTGGGTGTCCGTTCAGCGAGGAATTTTGGCGATGCATAAAACGACCCCTGTTCTGCAGGGGTCGTCATTTCTTTTCCAGTTCCCGGAGCTGCTCGAAGAGCCGTTTTTCCTCCGGGCTAAGCTTTTCAGGCAGTTTCACGTTCAGCCGCACCAGGATGTCTCCGGCCTCATCTTTTTTTCCGAGCGCCGGTAATCCTTTGCCGCGCAGGCGGAAGGTGGAGCCGTTCTGCGTGCCCGGCTTGATGGTCAGGATCACCGGCTTGCCCATGGTCGGGATGGACACCTCCCCGCCCAGGATGGCGGTGTACAGGTCGATGTCCACGTCGATCCGCAAGTTGTTCTTTTCGCGCTTGAACCGGGCGTGCGGCAGCACTTTGATTTTGAGATACAGGTCACCGGAGGGACCGCCGGCTCCGGTGCCGCCTTTGCCGGATACCCGCACCTTGGACCCGGTCCGGACGCCTTTCGGAATCGTCACCTCAAAACGCTGGCCGTTTTGCCCCTGGAAGAGCCGGGTGGTGCCGTGGTAAGCCTCGTCCAGCGTGATCTCGATAGCCTGTTCGATGTTCTGGCCGCGCATGGCCTGGCGGCGAGTGCCGCCGCCTCGGACGCCGCCGAATAGCGTTTCGAAAAAATCGGAAAACCCACCGGCCCCGCCGCCGATCCCGCCTCCGAACAGGTCCTGAAGGTCCTCCAGGTTGACGCGCGTGTAGGTGCCCGGTCCGGCGCTCCATTGGCCCCAGTCAAAGTCCTCGGGACGCCCGCCGGTGCGCGAGAATTGCTCCCAATTGGCGCCAAACTGGTCGTATTTCTGGCGCTTGTCCGGATCGGAGAGCACCTGGTAGGCCTCGTTCAGGTCTTTGAACTTTTCCTCGGCCTGCTTGTCGCCCTCATTGGCATCCGGGTGGTACTTCCTCGCCAGCTCGCGAAAAGCCTTGCGAATTTCATCCTGGCTGGCGTTGCGCGCAACACCCAGTGTTTTGTAATAGTCCTTGTATTCCATATCCAGATTCGGTTGGCATTATACTCTCCCCGGCGCAGGCGCCCGGGCCCTCTTATCTTTTTCTTACAGCCAGGGATCGATTCCAAACGAACCAGGGACCGGCCCCCACGCCGGCCCCTGGCTGCGAATTGGTTATTGGCGCTCCTGGCGGATGAAGTCCGACCCCAGGAGGCCTGATAGTTGTTATTTGGCGTTGATCGAGACGGCAATCCGCTTCGGTTTGACCTCTTCGGCCTTCGGGACCGTCAGGGTCAGCACGCCATGCTCGTAATCCGCCCGAATGGCATCGGCGTTGACCTG
>JBFKII010000046.1:0-18026 GCA_041632295.1 Anaerolineales bacterium
GTTCTTTCATATCGCCTCCATTTTTGCAGGAGCGGAGACGCCCAGGATGCGGGCCGCATTTTCGTACAGGATCGCCCGCTTGGCTTTCTCCGATATCGGCAGAGAGTTGATGGCGTCCACGTTGCGCCTGAGGTCCGGGTTTCCGGGCCAATCCGAGCCGTAGATCACTTTATCTGCCAGCATTTCAAGCCGGGGGAAATATTTGAGCAGATTTTTGGCCGGCAATCCGGATAATTCCATGAACACATTTTCGTGGCGGCGGGCCATCCAGAAGGCCTGCTCGTACCAGAAAGGCCGTCCTGAATGGGCCATCAGGATGACCAGATCCGGAAAATCAATGGCTACATCGTCCAGCAGCAGGGGGTCACCGTATTTGATGCGCGCCCCTTTGAAGACCGAGGAGCCGGTGTGGACAAGGACGGCCAGCTTCAGCTCCTGCGCTTTTGCGTACAGGGGGTACATGCGGGGATCATTTGGATAGTGGTGCTGGTAAACGGGATAGACTTTGATCCCGCCGAACCCGTACGCGTCCACCAGGCGGCTCAATTCCGCCCCCAGATCGTTTTCGATGTAGGGGTTGATGCTGGCAAAAGGTATCAGGCGGCCGCGCGGTCCGTCAGTGGGGTCGGGCAGCACATTCGCCTGCCTGCAAAGCTCTCCGACAAATTCATTGCTCGTCCAGCCGGATGTGATCGGGGTCACCTCGGCCAGCCCAACGGCCCAATCGATGCCGTTCTGCTGGAGGAATGCTCTCAGCCCCTGAGGGGTCAAAACGGATTCCATGAACGCGCGCGCATCGCCTTCGTACTGGGAGTCGATCCAGTCCATTACCCACGGCCGCTCATGCTCCGGGAGGCTGAGGTGGATGTGGAAATCGATGATCACGGCACCACCACGGAACGAAGCCCTTCACCGCTTCGGACATAATCCAATGCCTGGTTGATCGCTTCCAGGGTGAATTTCCTGGTCACCAGTTCTTTGACCTTGATCTTTCCGAGCCTGGCCAATTCGAGCACTCGCGGGTAGTCCGCCGCCCGGCAGCCGAGAGAACCGATCACTTCCATCTCGCGAAACATGACTCTGCCGGAATTCAGGCTCATCGGTTTCGGTGCGTAACCGACCAGCACCAGCCTGCCCCCGGTGCCCAGCGAAGCGAAGGTCTGCTCCTGGGTAACCGGGTTTCCAATCGCTTCGAACCCGATCCTGGCACCTCCAGCGGTCAATTTTCTTACTTCTTTGTCGATTCTGTCGACATTTTTCGGATTGATGGTGGCTGCGGCTCCAAGCTTTTTCGCCCATTCCAATTTGCTGTCGGCGATATCGACTGCGATCACCTGGGCCCCTACCGATGCGGCCATCTGGACGATATTGATCCCGATCCCGCCGCAGCCAAAGACCACGACCGAATCGCCTGGTTTGACCTGCCCCCGGTTTATCACGGCGTGATAGGGCGTGGTTACAGCGTCGGCGATGATGGCTCCTTCCACCAGGGGGATTTCATCCGGCAATGCGATGGTGTCTTTCGCCGGAGCCAATACGAATTCTGCATAGCCGCCATCCTCATGGTTTCCGAACATCACCATGTTTTCGCATATGTTTTCACGGCCTGTCCTGCACATCTGGCAGCTTCCACAGCCGTAAACGGCGGGTAACAGCACATGCGCACCTACCTGCCAGTGATTGACCCCTGCACCTAATTCGGCGACTGTCCCGGAGATTTCGTGGCCCAGAATCAGGGGCGGCTGTTTGAATGTCGGCACCCCATGGTCGATATAGGAGAGATCGGTATGGCACAACCCGCATGCAGCTACCTTGATGAGCAGGTCGCCTGGTCCTGGTTCAGGGGTAGGAATTTCTTCCAGTTGCAATGGCTCTTTCGCTTTGTAAAAAATCGCCGCTTTCATGATATTTCCAGTCTCGTGTTTTCTCGGATAGGGGCGCGAATTTTCCCGTTTTTGTTTTTTTAATCCGGCTCGTCCGCATTTTCAGAGGAAAGCGCGGCAGAGTCGTTTTCGTAAGCCGCGACAAGCTGGCGCAGCCGCTCAGGCACCCGCGTTTTTCGGCGGGTGCCCTTGTCGGCAATCACCGCAGTGACTTCCCCCGTGGACAACAGCCGATCGTCATCCGCTGCGACCACCTGGAAATCAAAGCGCAGACTGGTGTTTCCGATATGCCCGATCCGGCAGTGTATTCGTATCCGGTCGTCGAAGAAAGCCGGACCGATAAACGAGGCATGGGCATCGATAAACAGCATGTCCAGATTTTCCTCGAGCATCCGGTAGTAGTCGAAATCGAGCTGCCGCAGGTATTCGGTGATGCCCACGCCGAAATAGGTAAAGTGGTGCACGAAATTGATGTGCCCCTGCAGGTCGGTTTCAATGTAGCGCACGCGAATCTCAGTGCTGAAACGATAAAGTTGGCTCATGCAACCTCCAACACCAGTGCGGCAGCCGTATCGCCAGCGGCGCAGCCTGTGAACAGCCCCAGGCCGCCACCCAGCAAGACAAGCTCTTCAATCAGTTCGATCATGAGGCGCATTCCAGTGGGTCCCTGCGGGTGACCCCAGATCAGCGAGGAGCCGAAATTGTTCATGCCCTCCAGAGGGATACCCAGCTCGCTGCTCAAATAGCAGTCGTTTACTGCAAACGGGTTGTGGGTCTTGATCGCTCGGATGTCTTTCAGCGCAACTCCGCTGCGATCCAGCACCCTGCGTACTGCGGGGGCGTTGGCCATTGGCATGAAGCCTTTTTTGGCGCGGCCCTGCGCATATCCCAGCAAGCGGATCTCAATTTCAGGTGCGGTACTCAGCGCCCGGGCCTGATCTCTGGTCGTCAGCAGCATGCCGGCATTCCCGTCCGCGGGATAGGTCTGCCCTCCAAAGGTGACAGTCCCATCGGGCATCACCGGTTTCAGGTTGGCCAGCCCTTCCGCGCTGGTCGGGAATACGCCCTCATCCGACTCCACGTTGGCGATCGTTTTTCGCCCCCGCTTCAGTTCAATTGGCGTGACCATGAACTTTTTGTGGAACGCGGAATCGTTTTCCAGGGCGGATTGGTATTGGGTGTGCCGGATCAGGACTGCCTGGTGCTGCTCTTCCGTCGAGATACCGCACGCTCGGGCGACATTTTCCGCAGTCTGGAGCATGCTGAGATTGGCAAACGGGTCCTGGTTAAAGTTATCCCAGACCCAATCCTCCGCATCTCCGCGCCCGCCCGGGGCGGTGGGGTTGGGGTACAGCATGTGGGGCCCGTTGGATGTCCGATCGCCGCAGAGGCATAAAAGCAGCGGGGCGTCCCCATTACTCAACTCGACCTGAGAGGCGGCGCTGTTGATCACACTTGCCGAGGTCGCGCAGGCCTGCGAGATGGTGGGTCCGGTGATACCCTCGGCGCCCAGCAGACCGGCCAACCAGGGGGCGCCGTAAAAAGAGCCTTTGGAGGGCACCGTCATGCCCAGGTATAGGCCGGTAAGCGAATCGGGAGTGACGTTTCGCTCGCTGAGCGCCCTGGCGGCGATCTCGGCCGTGAAGGTCAGCGGGTGCATATGGGCAAAGCTGCCCTGCCATTTGACAAACGGCGTGCTCCAATATGCCCCGTACGGAACATAGGTTTTTTCATACATGGCGCCCATCTCTACGCTCCTACCTTCAATCCCCCATCGACGAACAGGACCTGGCCGGTGATGTAGGAGGCGCTGTCAGAAGCCAGGAAGGCATGGACGGCAGCGATCTCCTCCGGTTCAGCCAGGCGGCCATACGGGATGCTGCGCAGCAAGCCTTCCATCAACTTTTCCGGGATAGCCGCTGTCATCTGGGTACGGACCCCTCCTGGCGCCACGCAGTTCACCGCGATCCCAAAACGGGCCCATTCGAGCGCCAGGGTGCGCGTGACGCCCATCACGCCCGCCTTGGAGGCGGAATAGTTAACCTGGCCGATATTGCCCAATGCCGAAACGGATGCGGTATTGACGATGCGGCCGTACTTCTGTTTCATCATCGGCACCGCGGCCAGCTGCATGCACAGCCAGGTTCCTTTCAGGTTGACTTCCAGGACCGCATCCCATTTTTCATCTGACATCAAAAGCAGTTCCCCGTCCTTGATTCGGGTGGTCAGGCCATCCCGGGTGATGCCGGCATTGTTGATCAGGATATCCAGGCGGCCGAACTGTTCGACAGCCGTGTCCACCATGCGCTGGACATCCAGCCTGGAAGTGACGCTGCCAGCCACAGAGATGGATGGGTGTCCGGCGTCCGCAATCATCTTCTGGGTTTCCTGCAGGCAGTCCTCATCCAGATCGAAAAGCACAACTTTTGCGCCAATATTTGCGAAGTGTACGGCGGTCGCCCGCCCGATGCCGCTGCCGCTCCCTGTGACGATCGCCACTTTCTCTTTTAACAACATCATTTTCCTCACTTGTCTGGCCGGCCGCGGTTTTAGCCGCCGTCCGACCTTTTCATCAGCAGGGTCCATTCCCCTTCTATAGCCACCTCTTCTAGCTGGTTTCTAACGCGGGTGGCAAAGCAAACCACTCCCCGGCCGGATTTGGAGGTCGGCCTTTTATCCACGACTTCCAGTTCCAGATGGATGGTGTCCCCGAATTTAACCGCCCCTTTGTAGCGAATGACCTGCTCCATCAGGGCCAGGGTGGTGCCTTCAAAGATACCGGTCCAGTTGGCCATGCCGGTTGCCATGGCGGCGACCAGCATGCCGTGGGCGATCCGTTCCCCAAAGGGGGTTTTCTTTCCAAATTCCGCGTCCGTATGCAGCGGGTTGAAATCCCCCGACAGGCCGGCAAAAGCGACCACGTCGGATTCTGTTACGGTGCGCGCCTGGGAGATAAAAGTGTCGCCCAGGTTAAACTCGTCGTAAGTAAGTCCGCGGTTTTTGTTCATACATTTTGCCTTGTGCGCATACCGATGCCCATAGAGCGATTTGTTTGCGGAACACCAAAACACATTCAGCGGTGAGACCAGACCGGCTTTCTTTTTTCGATGAAAGCCGCCAGCCCCTCTTTCGCGTCCGCTGTTTTCATCAGTTCATTCAGATAGATTTCCTGCACTTCCGGGAGCGCCGCGGCCCAGTGGCCGTATCCCAGGCGCAGCGATCGTTTTTGCAGGACCATGGCCGCCCGGCTCATTTCGGCGATCGCAGCGCACTTATCCGAAACCCAGCCCTCCAGAGCTTCCGCCGGAACCACCGCGTTGATCAGACCCATTTGCAGGGCTTCCCGCGCGCTGAGCGCCCTGCCGGTGAACATTAAATCCGCTGCGACCCGGTATCCAACCAGGTAGGGCAGGCGCAGGGCGGCAATTGGCGCAAAAACCGCCAGATTGATCTCGGGCTGGCCCAATTTGGCGCTTTCCGCCATGACGGCCAGATCGCAGCACAGCACGAGCTCGCATCCTCCTCCCAGTGCATGGCCGCCGGCGGCCGCGATTGTGGGTACCGGGAATTCCGCCAGGCTGCGGCAAACCTGGTTGAAGAGCGGGATCATTGTTCCCACTTTCTCAGCGGTGTGGTCGGCCACATCCACGCCGGCGGAGAACATTTTTCCCGCTGCCTGCAGAACCAGGACCCGCACCTCCGGATCTCCGGCAAGCTTGTCCAGGGCCGCCGCCAGGTTTTCCAGCATCGGGATGTGGATCACGTTGACCGGTGGGCGGTTCAAGGAAAGCGAAGCGATCCCGCTCTCCATGCGGATCTGCAAGAAGGAGTTGTTTTCGCCAGCCATTGCTTCGTTCCTATTCTCCACAGGCCTGCCCTCAGGCTTTTCCATTGGGGTGGTTTATCACCGAATCGACGTAGCGGTTGGCTTCTGAACCTAGGAACTGGTAGAAGCGGGTAAACAGCTCGCGGGCTTCATACCCGACCCAATCATCAGGCAGCAGGGCGGATGGCAGGTTCGGATCTTTCAATGTGAACGTTTGAAATTCATGCGTCAACCAGAACCTGCTGACAAAATACGCTTCCGGGCTGAGGCTTTCGTTTTTATTGTTTTCAAAGCCGGACAACTCGAGTTGGTTTCTGGAGATGAACTCGCGGTATTGCAGCTCGAGCTCGTTCAAGTCCCAGCAGCGGGCGACCAGGTTCTTGACCGAATCCGGGCCCAGGTAGACCCCGGAAAATATGTCCACCTGTTCTTCCACATCTAAAAAGGAAAAGAACTCTGTCAATTCTGCCGTGCGGTCATGCGGTGAAATCCAGGTCCCGGGGCTCAACGAGCCAAACCCAAGCCAGTTGAGCTGGGTCCGCAGGCTGTGTCTCTTTTTCCTTAATTTCTCGGGCAGCGAGTAAACCACCATCTGCCATTTTTCGTTCCAATTTCTTGAAACCGGCTCGAAAATCCTGGTGCTGCCCCGCTCCAGCAGGTTGTTGCCCTTGTCGGTCAGCGCGTACTGGCTGCGCCGCCCTTTTTTGACCACCGACAGCCAGCCTTTGCGCTTCATGCGCGAAAGGACCGAGCGGGCGGCTCGTTCAGTGACTCCCAGCAGGGACAAAAGGTAAACCAGATCGCTGGTCCAGATCGCCTGGCCGCCTGCCTTCAAATAGTCCCCGAAAAGGGTGAAGACGATAAACTGTGTTCTTACCGGCTGTCTTTCAATAGTTGCCATTGGATTCCGAAAGGTTTGGTGTGGGAAGCACCTTTGAAAAGAAATCTTCATTCACCATGTGCCCCTCAGCGAGCAATTGCCGGTACTTGATGAAATCGATCGTGTCCTTCCCGGTCATTTTTCGTGTGTTGAAAGCCGTGAAGCCCAGATAGGCTTCGTGGTTCATGTTCGATGCCAGCCAGTGGCGGTAATAGTCTTTCGATGCGTCCCAGAAAAACTTTTTCTTGGCCCGAATGCCGTCGATGGACATCTGCAGGCAGTGGGGGAAAAGGTTGGTTAGTGTCCATAGCATTTCGTGGACGGCCACGTCAAGCAACTCAAAGTCCACGCTGGCATTTTTTATGCGCTCGCGACCGGCCTGGTAGGCCTCACCCGTTTTGAAATCGCCGTAAACGATCTCTCCATCCAGGACATACTGGTCGGTGTGCACAAGCGGGTTGCGGACCCATGCGCCATTTTCCCTGATCACTGGAACGACTTTGCTGACATAGCCTTTGCGCAACATCTTGTAGGCGCTCCATGATTCACAGGAGATGCAGTTCCACATGGCATCTTCGATCGACAGGTACCAGGGCAGAAAGTCGGTTGAGCCGCCAACCGGCGCCGAGCCGTGCCTGGGGCCCGCCTGGCCGAACACGGCCAGATCGGAGCTGATCGCCAGGTCGCAGGCGCCTCCAATTTCCTGGCCTCCGGCGATGCGCATTCCGTTCACCCGGCAGATGACCGGTTTTTTCACATTCAAGATGCTGTCCACCATGGCGTTGAACAGGTCCATGTAGAGGCCATATTCGGTCGGGCGGCCGCTGTAGTATTCGGAATACTCTTTCGTATTTCCGCCGGTGCAGAAAGCACGATCGCCAACCCCCGTAAATACGATCGCCACCACGCTGCGATCTGCGGAGGCCTGCTTCATCCCCGCGATGATGCCTTTTACCATTTGCGTGGTGTAGGAATTGTATTGCCTCGGATTGTTCAGCCAGATCCAGGCGGAGTACAGCTTTTCGACCGGATTCCCTTCGGGATCAAGGATCGGTTTTTTTTCGTAAATGATGCAGGGGGCTTCCGAACCAAAGAAATCCTGCCCGCCCAGATCGTGGTCTTTGAGTTCATCGTCCCTCGGCAGCCAGTTTAGCGCCATGCCGTTTCTCCTTATGGTTGTCAAGAAAGGGAAATGCGGTTACCTCATTTCCCCTGTCCCTTTTTTCGAGTGTAAATCGTGACAAAAAAATCCGTCGCCAGGCGGCAGCCTTCGCAGTCATCGTGCAGATCGGTGCGTTTCAGCGGCATGGACTGCACCTCGTATCCGCTTTGCTCGTAAAGCTGGATGTGTTCTGCGAGGCGCAGGCGATCCGTTGTGAAACGCCGCTGCCAGCCTGCGGCGGTTAATATCGGATCGGGGGGGAATTCCAGGTTCGGGTATAAAGGCAGCCCGCGCCCGGCGTGATTTGTTCCCCCGGATTTCTCTTGCAGATCGCGCCCTTCATTAGCGGAAGGGCCATCGAGGTTGGACATTGAGTCAGGCCCCAGTTGAACCTTGCATGACCCTTGACCTTGCTTTGCCTTCTTGCGCCTGTATCCTTTTCAGCCGTTTTTGGCCCAGCAGGGCCGCTCCCATTGCAGTGGTGAATTGGACCATATCGTCTTCTGGAACGTTCACACTGGTCTGGATATGCTCCTTGACCACCTGGGACATGGTTTCGAAACGCAGGATGCCGCCAATCAGGGTGAATTCCGGCTCCATTCGCACGCGCTTCATCAATTGGACCGACCTGCCCACCAGGGATTCGATCGAGCCCAGCATGATATCCGCGGGGGAGGCGCCCTGTGAAAGGTGGTTGATGACCTCCGACTCCGCGAAAACGGCGCATACACCCGAAATCGGAACGGCATTCTTGGATGTGGCCGTCAGAGGTCCGATCTCAGCGGTGGAAAAGCCCATATAGCGCGCCGTTTTCTCCAGGAAAGCTCCCGTGCCAGCTGCACATTTATCGTTGAGCCGGAAGGATTTCACCTTGTATTTGTTGTCCAGGCGGATCGCCTTCATGGTCTGGCCGCCGACATCGAGGATCGTCCGTGTAGCAGGGAACAGGTGGGCGACCCCGCGCGCGCTGGCGGTCAGATCGGTGGCTGTGACATCGCTGAATGTCACCTGGTGGCGGCCAAATCCGGTCGCCACGACGTAGGCGATGTCCTGCCTGGTCAGCCCGGCCTGCGATAAGGCTTTTTCAAAAGTCTGCTGGGCTGCGGAATCCAGTTTGAAGCCCGTGCTGTTCATCCCCTTTCCCGCAATGTCGCCTTCGCTGGAAACGATAACGGCCTTGGTATAAGTGGAGCCAACATCAATGCCAATTGTATAAGTCATGAGACCTTCTCTCCCGCATCTACCGGTGCTCTTTTCGCATAGATATAATCAAGGGCATAGAGAGCGGCTCCCAGGGCTCCCATGTAATGGGATTCCTCGCTCACATTTAATGTGTGCCCCAGGTTTTCTTCCAGGGAGTGGATCATGCCCACATTCTTGGCGACGCCGCCCGTGAATGTGATTTCATCCTCAATTCCCACGCGCCGCATCAGCCCGATAGAGCGCTTGGCGATGGATTGGTGGACACCCATCAAGATGTCCTCAATTTTCTTCCCTTTGCCCAGCCAGGAAAGCACCTCCGATTCGGCAAAAACCGTACAGGTCGTGCTGATCCGGACTGGTTTGTTGGCTTCCAGAGCGGTCGGCCCCAATTCCGGCAGCGGAATGTCCAGGGCAGTCGAGGCGGCCCCGAGGAAACGGCCTGTACCCGCAGCACACTTATCGTTCATGCAAAAGTCCAGGATTTCTCCTGCCGGGCTGACTCGAATGGCCTTGGTATCCTGCCCCCCCATATCCAGGACCGTGCGCGTGTTGGGAAACATGTGCACCGCTCCCCTGGCGTGACAGCTGATTTCCGTGACCTGGGTGTTTCCAAAGGTCACCCGGTATCTTCCGTATCCTGTCCCGATTACGTACTCGACTTCGCGCTCGTCCAATCCAGCCTGCTGAAGCGCTTCTACGTACGCGCTTTCGGCAGCCCGGACCACATTGGCGCCCGTCTCCAACAGTGAGCGGCCAACAATTTCACCTGTTTCGTTGATGATGACCGCTTTGGTTTGGGTTGAGCCGACGTCTACGCCGGATGCATAAGCCATGAGTAAGCCTCCAAAGCCTCAGACTGCGGCCTGCTGTTTGCGCACCGCCAGCCCTTCAAAGAAAGCGTCCACTCTGTTTTTAAGTTGTGCTTCCGACACCACCCGCCGGTCCATCATGTCGGACTCGATGAATAAGGTGGGGATGTCTCTGGATGCCATCACCGAGCGGCGGTTGTCCGCCAGACCGGATGACACCGTCCGGCAACTCTTGATCGGGTGGTAGACGATTCCATCCGCGCCGAAAGTCTCGATCATCTCCACCAGGATCTGATCCTGGTAAAACATGCTATCCATCGCATCGCGCACGTTGATCAGCAGCCCTTCCGCCAGGCTCTCCAGCGGTTTGTCCAGGTTGTATTGAAACCCCCGATTGGTTCCGCCCGAGGCGAACCACAGGTAGGTGGAGTTGATAAAGGTGCCTCCCCAATCGGTGAAGAGCTCATTGAAGCGGCGGAAGATCGGATAGCATGGCACGCCCACGAAGAGCAGGCGGTATTTCTCTTCGACCAGAGTGCCGATCCCGCGATCGGCCTTGAATTCCATTTCCTCCACCAAGCGTTCGAAGTAGTTCCCCCCGGTCTCCGTGCCCCGAAATCCGTTAGCCACCCCGAGGTAGACCGTCCCGTCCGTCAGCGCATTGAAAAGAGATGGCCGGCTTTTGTTCAACTCGAGCACGCGGTTCCAGCCCTTGCTCATCGTATTCGCATGCTTCAGGACTTCGCGGAACTTGTCGATATCGAATTTGATCCTAGTGACTTCCTCGCAAAGGGTGATCAGCTCGTTCAGCTGTTCGGCCACGTAGCGGCGGTCATTTTCAAAATCCGGGTCCCCGGCCCAGGTCTGGCCGCCGGCCTGGCGTGTGCCGGGCACATCGAGCGTAAACAGGGGAGTCTCGTACATGCGCTCCCATATCTCCGCCCATTTGATGTAGGTGTTGCAGGCATTGGTATAGACTGCGATGGAGGGCCTTGGAATGCGGCCCATCGGGTGCTCCCCCTTCCGCAGCTGGACGGAGACATCCGCTTTTACATAGCCGCAAATATCTGGGGAATATCCGTAGTCCTCGGCTTCGTTGAGGTATTCATGTGCCACCCGCCGCACGGCGGTTTGCAGCGAATTGATTTCCGGAAACACCATCGGGAGATCGAATACGCGCAGTATCTCTGCGATGCTGCCCATCACAAATACATAGGCCGCCTGCCCCCCTTGCTCGGCGGTCCGGTTCAGATCCCGGTACCACTGCCGGAATAAATCCGACCCTTCCTTGTTTCCCCTGCCAACGATACCGTCGCCTTCTATATTTTCTGTCACTTTGGGTCCTTCCTGTCTGAAAAAATCCGATCCATCAGGCAAAAATCAGGTTTTCCACGAACGTTTCCAGTTGGATCTCCAGGTGGTCGAAGCTGGTCATGTTCTCCTCGAACTCGCTGACGAAATAGGGGATATCTTGCTCATCCAGCGCAAGTGTGTAGGTCACCTGTTCCTCCAGGCCCGGCTCACACATTTTTGCGGCAGTGATGATGGCTGCTTCACCTCGGGAAGCCCGGATTCGTGTCAGCAGCATTTTTTCCTTGGGTTTGCGCAGATCATGCTGAACAGGGCTGTATGAAGAATGCTCTATATAGGAATCCGCCAGGCTCAAGAGCGGATCCTGCCCGTCCGTGGTCACGTCCTCCAAAATCCAGCGCATCCCGATCAACAGGTCATCATCCACAACGTAGCAGGACTGGCAGATGGTTCGCAGCAGGTCCAGCGGCGGCTGTTCGCAAAAGCCGCCTTCAAAAATGACCCTGATTTTGTCCTGCTTTTTGCCGTCTCGGATTTCGATCATCGGGAGCACGGCTTCCAGGAGCTGGTTGTGCTCCTCCCTGGGCACCAGGCCGGCGACCGCGGTGAGCAGGTAGGCCTCGTAGGTGGACAGCAGCCAGGGGGTTTCCTGTTTGACCCTGTAAATCTGGCGCAGGAGGGCACGATTTTTATTGAAGACGGCCAGCGAATTGCGCAGATCTTCGTCCCGGATTTGCTGCCCGCAGATCGCCTCGATTTCCCTTTGCAGGCGGGCGTACTCATTGCGCAGGTATTGAATTGAAAAGCGCGAGTTGGCATTCTGCGGAAGGTAAAGAATCTGGCAGGGGTAATCGAAGTTGCGCCCCCACACGGCGCCCAGATTCCTGGCCGCATCGCAAATCGGGTGCGTGACGAACATGTCCAGCGCAACCCTGTCGCTCAAGGCGAGTTCCAGGGATGTCTTCAGGATGGAGCAGAGATAGGAGCCGAAGCGGGAATCGGCCCGCACGGGCTCCAGCGGGGCCCCGCGGACCTTGAAGGGCAGCATCCCTGCGGCATGGGCGATCTCCTCGGGGAAGTAGACCTGAAAATGGCCAAGCACCTTTCCTCCCGCGGCGCACCAGCGCTGGACGGTTGGAAAATCCATGTCCTCCAGCAGCTCCCGGCACTCATAGAAAACTTCTTCTAAAGGCTTACCAACCCATTCAGGGAAAATTAAGTCTGCCATGAAATATGCCCCGTTATTTTATTTACCGTCAAATATTTGCGGCATACAAAGTATATATCAGTTTAGGTGAAAGTCAACTATGTGTTTGTCCATCGGGGCGTTTTCACCCTAAAGTTGGGGTGCGGGCCGGCAACCCTCTGGCCTGCTGCCCATTTTTGGTTTATCAGGCGCTGCCGAGAGGGCCGCGTGCGGACAGCGGAAAGACGGCCAGGCGCGCGCGGACGCACCCTTACTGGGGCGCCGCGCCGTTACGAAAAACAAGCCCAAACGATGGCTGAGGCGGAGGGCGGTAAAAGTCACCGCTGCAGTCGAAGCCCGTTTGGGCTTCAAATTCCTGATGCGCCCTTTCGCCGCAATTTAAATTACCGGCCGGGCGAGACCCAGGGCGATCCGGCAGGCTATCAGGGATTGTCGAAGTCGAAGACCTTGCCCGGGTTGAGAATATGGTGCGGGTCCAGGAGCGTTTTGACGGCTTTCATGAGCTCCAGTGCGGCGCCGTGCTCGCGGGGCATGAAGGCGCGTTTGCCGATGCCCACCCCGTGTTCGCCGGTGGCCGTGCCTCCCATGCCGATCGCCGCTTCCACAATATGCTCTTCAGCCGAAAGGGCGAGCGCGTAGCTCGCCTGGTCTCCCGGCTCGTATGGGATCATCGGGTGCAGGTTGCCGTCCCCGGCATGCCCGACGAGGTAGCCTTCCAGCCCATATCTGGAAAATGTGCGCTCCGCGGCCGCTACCAGGGCGGGGTAGTCCGAGACCGGCGCGGCGACATCCGCGATCAGGTATGCAACCCCAGGCCGCCGGCGGACCAGGATCTCGTAGGTCTGGTGGCGGGCTTTCCACAGGCGGTCGCGCTCGCCCCGCCCCAGTCCGGCCTCGAAAGCCAGGCAGCCTTCTTCGGCAGCGATTCCCTGGACCAGGTCAAGTTCCTCGCGCAGGGCTGCCGCCGAGGCGCTGTGGAACTCCAGCAGCAAAACCGTGTGGGGGGGCAGTTCGAATTCCCCCGATTCATTCAATGCCTGGACGGTCGCCAGGTCTAGAAATTCCAGGGCGGCCGGGGTGATCCCCGCACCCATGATCGCAGAGACGGCCCGTGTGGCAGCGGCGGGTTTCGCAAAGGATGCGATCGCCGCGCTGAACTGGGCCGGGATGGGCGCCAGCCGCAGAGTTGCTTCGGTGACCACGCCCAGGGTACCCTCCGAGCCGATAAGCAGGTGGACCAGGTCATAGCCGGAGGATGTTTTTGCGGCGCGCGTGCCTAGATGCAGGACTTCGCCGCTCGCCAGGACCACTTCGAGTCGCAGCACGTTGTCCTTGGTGGCGCCGTAGCGCAGCGTGCGCGTGCCGGCGGCGTTGTTGGCCACCATGCCGCCGATGCTGGCGTTGGCGCCGGGATCGGGCGCGAAGAAGAGCCCCTGGCGAGCCAGCAGAGTGTTCATATCCTTGTAGAGCGCCCCGGCCTGGACATCGACCTGGAAATCATCCGGCCTGACCGACAGGATGCGATTCATCCGGCGCAGGTCCAGCGAAATTCCGCCGTGAAGCGGGATAGGATTGCCTTCCAGGCTGGTGCCCGCGCCCCAGGGAGTGACCGGGATGCGCTGCCGGTTGGCATACGCCAGGACCTGGCTGACCTCCTGGGCCGACCCCGGCCAGGCCACCGCGCCGGGGCGCTGCGGTAGGTGAAAAGACTGGTCGCGGGCGTGCTGGTCGAGTTCGGCCGGCGCAGTGGAGAGCCGGTCTGGCCCGAGGATGGCCGCGAGTTGTTTGAGATCTTGGGGGGTCAGGCTTGTGTAACCGGACATCGCTCTATCCGGAATTTTCCACCAGGTGGTCCAGGATTTCAAAACCGAGCCTGTCTGTCGCGGTGATTCCACGCAGCCCGTCCTGCATCCTCAGCCCGCTGTTTGCCAGGATGACCGCGGCCGATCCCTTTTGAGGAACGAAAGCGGCAAAGGCGCGGTAGCCGCCGGTTGCGCCGTGGTGCCAGTGCACCCTTAGCCCGCTTCGGACCAGCCGCCCTGCGTACCAGCCGAGACCCATGCCTTCCTGGTTTTGCTTGAGGTACGGATCCTGTCCATGGCTCCGGGTTGCCAGTCGCCGGAGCAGGCCCGCCGGCGGAAAGGTCCGGGCTCGGATTTCATGGCAACCCTTCAGCGCGGCCGCCAGCAGGGCAGGAGCCTGCCCAAGGTGGGCCTCCAAAAAGGCCAGCAGGTCACTGGCTGAGGACTTCAGTGCCCCGGCGCCGTCGAAAGCGGGCATATCCCAGTTGCGGATTCGTTTTCCGCGGGCATTATGCGGCGGAGCCAGCCTGCGCTTCTGGTCCAGGGCTAGGCGGATGCAGGTGTCTTTCAGCCCCAGGGGCTCGCAGATCCTGCCATGGACCGCCTCTTCGTAAGAGATCCCCAGTTTGCGCGCCAGGAGCGTTCCGAGCAGCGCCAGCCCCAGGTTGGAATAACGCACCGCTTGCTCAGTGATAGGCTTTACCACAGGCGTCCGGCGGGATAGGAAACCCATGAGGTGATCGGTTGAATAGTGGGCATAGGGGTTGGAAGGGTTTCGCAGCATCGAAGCGAATACATCGCCCGGCATTTTGGGCAAAGCGGCAGTGTGGGTGGCCAGTTGCAGCAGCGTGATTCCCGGATGGTAGCCGGACAGCTCGGGGGCGAGATCTCGGATCGGCTGATCGAGGGCCAGTAGCCCTTCATCGGCCAGGATCGCAAGCAGCGCGGTTGTGAAAACCTTGGTGACCGAGCCGATCTCGAACAGGGTTTCTCCGTGGGGGGCGGCCCGCCCCTGTACTCCATAGCCATAAACAGTGTTCCGGCCATTTTGCAACACCCCAGCCACCAGGCTGGTGTTGGGCGGGTGATCGGAGTATCGTGCGACAAGGGAATCGATAGCCTCGTGCATTGAAAGCGTCCTGGAGATCCAGAAAAGGCTGCGGGTTTGCGGTTTTGCCTCCTGCAACAGCCCTCCATCTGGCAGGCTGGTGGTTCCAGAAACCAGTATAGCATTTATGTGGCCCTGAATTGGCGGGGATTCTTCCTGATACATGCGAAAGGGTAGATATTCATTTTGAGAATCAATCCACGCGCGCCGAGGGGCGAAGGTTGGATTTCCGGTTGCTGGCAGCAGGGCTTCCGTAACGATCCAGAGACGGATATTTCCTAAGATCAAGAAAGAAACCAGGTTTAGCGCCCGGTGTAGGCTTTGTGGAAGGAGGTTAAATTTGAGTAAGATCGCTGACCCTCCCGTGGGGCTGCTCCCAGAATTGCCAGTTGAAGTCGTGAATGTCTTCAACCGTTTCTTCACCGCCGAACTGACCACCCTGGGCCGGGGGAATGTCCCGATCACATGGCCGGTCATGCCCATTTATTGGGCGCAGCGCGCGGCGTTTGTGGTGCTCACCTCGATTGGACTGCCCCAGAAGGCCTTCAACATCCGCCGCCATCCGGAGGTCTCCCTATTGTTCTCATATCCGATCGGCTCCGACCTGGTGAACCCACCCGCCGTCCTGGTGCAGGGCACGGCTGCGGCGCCGGATGAAGTTTTGGTGTCCGTGAAGGAGGCCGAACCCGAGCTGCTGGAAGTCATCCTCCTGCAGACGCGCAAAATGATCCAGCGCCAGCCGGCCATGGCGCTGTACATGAGCAGCCCGATCACGCGCTACCTGATGGACTGGTACTTCATGCGCCTGATGGTCACGATCACACCGCACACCATCCGCTGGTGGCCCGGCGGCGACTTTTCCATATCGCCCCGATGCCTGGAGTTGTCGGATGTGGGCTGAGATTAACCGCTATCTCCCCAGATTCAAAAGCGCCGTGCTGAGCGGATTGGAAGCCGAAGGCCGGCCCTTCAGCTTGCGCTGCCGGCCGCAGCCGGATGGTGCGGGCGGGCTGCGCCTGGAACTGCCGGCTTACGTTCCGCTGGAAGCCGGCCCCGCCAGCCTGCTGTGCCACTCGCACAACGAAAACCTTTGGAACCTGCTGAGCTTTGTGCTGCGCGGCCAGTTGGAAAAAGAGGGGCAGGCCTGGGTCTTCCGTCCCGAGCAGTTCATCCCCGGCGCCGGCATCGGTGGTTTGATCAGCTATGTCCGCTTTTTGCGGGACGGCCGGCGCACCACCCGCCGCTACCTGGAAAAGCGAGGCCTGGATCGCCCGCGGGTCCCCTGGCAGGAAATGCAGGAGATTTTCGATCTGGCCAGGCGCGAAGTTGCCGGTTGATCGCATGCTGTGCTGAGATAGGGGCCCTGAGTCGACAGCCCTTCCAAAAGCCATGGAAGAAAAACTGCCTTTTAACGCCCGGTAGGGTGAGGTAAAAAAGGCTATCGACAAGTGCTGCAAATATCGCTATTATGTTGGTTTGACGCCAAAATCCTGACCAATTTCTGGGCGGTGCCTGGGGATCAGGCCCGGCCCAGACATCCGGCGAAGTCCTGCGACTCGCCGGTCTTTTGGTTAAGGCGCGGCCGGCTGGGACGTCGAGGTTCGGGCGAAAGATGACCCGGAATACGCCGGGGTAGCCGTCCATCGCTACGGGAGAAGCGATCGTGGAGTGGAGCTCGCAATGCGTTTTGCAGGTTCTGGCTATATAAGCCGTTCCGCAGCACAGCGCTGGTTTGTTCAGGACCGCTGGCTGGCGCTGATCTGGGCCGGGCTGGTGATGCTTGGTCCGGCCGTGCTTTGGGTATATGCTGCAGGCCTGCCGCGGCTCTACCTGCACATGATGACGGTCTGCCCGTCCGTTTGCGAAGACGGACGGCTGAGCGAAGCTGCCGCGTCTGCATGGGTGCGGGCGGGGATGTCCATGCAGGCCTATGCAAGCCTGCTGACCGGCCTGGCGGTAGGCCTGGCCCTGATCTGCTTCTTGGTCGCTGCTTTGCTGATCCTGCGGCGGCCGCGCGACCGCATGGCGGTGTTCACCGCCTTGATGTTGATCCTGCTGGGCGGGACGTATTCCGAAGTTGATGAGCTGGTCGGGCAGGCTGCGCCCTGGCTGGGGGTTGTCACAGAGGTCATCAACCAGCTGGGCTTCGGCCTGTTTCCCATATTGCCGCTGACCCTGCCGGACGGCCGTTTTGTGCCCGGCTGGAGCCGCTGGCTGGCGCTCCTGATTTTGCTGGTGTCGCTGTCCTCGCTGTCGTTTTTCACAAACTCGATGCCCGACCTGGTGTTCATGCTGCTTTTGCTTTTGTGGGGCCTGTCGGGACCGATCGCCCTGGTCTACCGCTACCGCACCGTCGCCAGCCCGATCCAGAGGCAGCAGCTGAAATGGGCGGTGGCGGGAATCAGCCTGAGCCTGACGGTGTTCATCGCGGTGGTCATCACCGGCTTTTTCCTGGGTTTTCCGCTCAATGACGACCCCTTCGCCCAGGTGGTGCTGGAAATTTCACTGTTCGGCGCCATTTCTATCGTGCCGCTCTCGATCGGAATCAGTGTGCTGCGCTACCGCCTGTGGGAAATCGACCTGGTGATCCGGCGCACGTTCCAATATGCACTCCTGACCGGCCTGCTGGCGCTGGCCTATTTCGGCGGGGTGGTTGTGCTGCAGGGTTTGCTCGAGCCGCTGACCGGGTCCGGGCAGACGCCCTTGGTTACGGTGGTGACGACCCTGATTGTGGCCGCGCTATTCAGCCCTTTGCGCGCTCGAACGCAGGCATTCATCGACCGGCGATTCTTCCGGCAGAAATACAACGCAGAGCAGATGCTGGATGCTTTCGCA
>JBFKII010000047.1:0-17977 GCA_041632295.1 Anaerolineales bacterium
CCAGCGTTTGTACGCCGCCATCCGGCAGAACGCCGAGGCGCCTGCGACCTGGGCAGACGACACCTCGGAGCCCGCAGTGAGCGGGAAAGTGCCGGCAGACGCGCTGCGCCAGCTGCGCAGCCTGCAAAAACTGGCGGATCGAATCAACTCAGAACTGCGCGCGTTGGAAGGCCTGCTCAACCAGAAACCGGCGGACTGAGTCTGACAGCCTCGAAATCCATACGGCATCACCACCCACCGTGCTTTCTAGAAAGCACGGTTTTTGCTTTAAATGCCTTCCGGCGCAGAGCACCGGGACCATGTGAAAGAGGGATTTGCCAGAGAAAAGACGCCTGAAACGGGTTTCATAAACCCCTGGCAAGACGCTCTAAAGACGCCTGGGTGGTAATCTTGCCGGAAACTGAGATCCGCCATGAAACCAGAGGCCACCTCATTCATCATCCGCATCTGGATCGATTCGGCCGCCGAAAACAGTGAACCGCCGATCTGGCGGGGCGTCATCGAACAGGTCGGATCGACGGAAAAGCGCCACTTCCAAGAGCTCCAGACCGTCACCCAGTTCATCCGCGAAAGGGCGGACCTCGATCTGCCCCCCACCCTGCGCGAGCGCTGGCAGTCGCTCTGGCTGTCCCTGACCCATGAAATCCGCAAACGCCTTCCCATCCGACGCTGAGCGGCTGTCCGGTCCGGACGATCTCCACCTGCGCCACCTGCAGGCGGAGATCGCGCGCCTGGACCTGCTCTTGCGGCATGCGATCGGGCGCTGGCAGCTGGCCGGGCAAGACCCCGACGACGCCTTCCGCGGTCTGTACGTCTCCGATGAAGAGGTCCAGGCCCTGCTGGACCGCCCAGTGGGTAGCAACTGGGGCCACCTGGCCGGTGAGGTCGATTCCCGCTTCAAAACGGCGCTCGAAACAGCCGAAGGCCAGTCCCAGGCGCTGGCCAATCAGGCACGGGCGCAGGGGAAAACCACCCGGCTGGACCATCTGGCGGAATCCTTTGGGCTCGACCATTTCGAACGCAGCACCCTCCTGCTGGCCCTGGCGCCATTTCTCGACCTGCGTTACCAGCGCATTTACGGTTACCTTCAGGACGACGTCACCAAAAAAGAGCCGGCCGTCAACCTGGCGCTGGACCTGTTTGCCGGGCCAGAACGCTACCTCCACCTGCGCAGCTTTGACGCCCGGGCGCCGCTGTTTCGCTGGGAGCTGCTGTCGATGTCTTCCGGGGGCGGTACAACGCTCACCCGCCGGCTGGCGATCGACCTGGACGTGGCCGCCTGGTTGATCGGGCAGTACCAGCCTGCCGGATTGTCATTTCCCGAAACGGACCCGCTGGATGAACTGCTGGCCGGCGAACTGCCCGGGCCGAGCGTGACCGGGGTAGTGCTGGCGTTGGCCGGCCCCGATGGTCGCGCCCGCCGGGCTGCGGCCCGCATTCTGGCCGCCCGTGCGCAGCGACCGCTGCTGGCCGTCTCGCTGGCGGAAGGCGACCCGGAAAGCCGGTCGCTGCGGGTTCGGCTGGCGCTGCGGGACGCACGCCTGACCGGGGCGCTGCCCTGCTTTACAAACTGGGACACGGTCCTGGCCGATGAGGCGCCACCCGCCGGATTGATGGCGGAGATTCTCGAGCACCCGGAGCACGTTCTGCTCTCCGGGCAGGCCACCTGGCAGGCGCGCGGGCTGGCCCGCACCCGGCCGGTCCAGTGGCTGCATTTCCCGGTCCCAGCGTACCGCCGGCGCCTGGCGATCTGGCGGCACCTGCTGCAGGCGCGCTTCCCAGAAAAGGGAGGGCAGGCCCTCGATCTGGAAAGCCTGGCGCTGCCGCACCTGGCCGGGCAGTTCGCGCTGACAAGCGGCCAGATCCGGGACGCCCTGGCGGCGGCCTGCGACCTGGCGGCGCAACGCGGCGAACCCCTGAACGCCGCCGATCTGCTGGCGGCGGCGCGGGCGCATTCCAGCCTGCGCCTGGGGGCCCTGGCGCGCAAGATCGAACCGCGCTTCGGCTGGGAAGACATCATCCTACCGGAGGACCAGCTGACCATCCTGCACGAACTGGTCGATACCGTGCGGCGGCGGCCCAAAGTGCTCGATGAGTGGGGGGTGGGGCTGAAACTGGCCTCCAGCCGCGGGGTGACCGTGCTGTTTGCCGGCCCTCCGGGCACCGGCAAGACCATGGCGGCCGAGATCATGGCCGCCGAGCTGGGGCTGGACCTGTACAAGATCGACCTGTCCGGGGTGGTCAGCAAGTACATCGGCGAGACCGAGAAGAACCTGGAGCGCATCTTCGAAGAAGCCGCTTCCTCGAACGCCATCCTGTTCTTCGACGAAGCCGACGCCCTGTTTGGCAAGCGGTCGGAAGTGCGCGATGCGCACGACCGCTACGCCAACCTGGAGATCAGCTACCTGCTTCAGCGCATGGAAGCCTACGACGGGGTCACGGTTCTGGCCACCAACCTGCGGGCCAACCTGGACGAGGCCTTCACCCGCCGTCTGCAGTTCGCGGTCGACTTCCCCTTCCCCGAGGAGCCCGACCGGCTGCGCATCTGGCAGACCCTGTTCCCGCCCGGCGTGCCGCGCGCCGACCTGGACTTCCCGCTCCTGGCCCAGCGCTTCAAAATTGCCGGCGGCAACATCCGCAACGTGATCGTCAACGCCGCCTACCTGGCCGCGGCAGACGGGGGGGTGGTTACGATGCGCCACATGCTTCACGGCACCCGGCGCGAGCTGCAGAAGATGGGGCGCCTGCTGAACGAGGATGAACTGACCAGCCATGAGTAGGGCGAGCAAGAAGATCAGCAAGGTCCGTTCCCAGCGCAAAGCCGGCGAAAAAACCGGTGCGCCTGCCCGCGCGGAACGCCATGGAGCCAACGGCATCATCGAATTTCAGCGCAGCGTGGGCAACCTGGCGGTCCAGCACTTGTTGCAGCGGACGAAGCCGCGTCCTTCCCTGCCCATTCGGGATTTCCCCGCACGCGTGGACCGGCTGCCGCTGCTCGACGCCGCCCAGGAGTCCGCAGCGATCGGCTATCACAACAGCCGCTACACCAGCCTCTCGACGCGCGTCATTCAGCTCATCGCCGGCTCGGGCGTCACGGGCACTTTCGACGGCAGCGCCGCCGAAGCGGTGGCCGGTTTCCAGGATTCCAACCCGGGACTGGTGGTGGACGGCAAGGTTGGCCCCAACACCCTCAATATCATGGTCCCCAACAGGGTGGCGGCGGATTCACACGAGCACGCCATCCAGATCGTGGCCGATTTTTACAACCTGGACATCACCAGCGGGACCCTGTCCGTCCATTTTGACGCCGGGCTGGCGGCGGCCTTCGATACCAACTTCGAGAGCGGCAACTTGCGGGTGATCCGGTTGGGACCAACCGCCTTTGCCAGTGCAGACACCCTGCGGGCCGCCATTCGGAACGGGCTGGCAGTCCCTGCACCGGTCGAGATCATCATCGGTGACCGGCCTGAGCTTCTGACCACGGAAGAGGAAGTCGCCGCGGCGGCTTTTAACCAGGCCACTTACACCGACCGGCGCTCCCGGCTGGCCATCCAGGGGCTGGTCGGTACCCGGGCGGACAGTTTTTTTGGTCCCGACACGGCCGAGCGGACCGCCGAGTTCCAAACGCTCCACGGGCTGACGGCGGACGGCCAGGTGAACGAGGCCACGCTGCGCGTCATGGTGGCAGAGTTGGAGACCACCGGCCAGCAGAATGCGGCCATCCGGCTGATCATGGATTTCTACGACATGAGCGATTACGACGCGCTGCTGGATATCTCTTTTGATGCAACCGTCACCTCGAATGCATCCACCTCGGGCTTTATCCCCGGCCCTTCGGTCGTCCGGATTGGCCCGGCAGGGTTTACACAGGGCTACGAGGGCCTGGTGCACACCATTGCACACGAACTCGAACATGTCCGCCAGCGAAAAGTCGGCATCCCAAGCTCCAATGTGCGCGAGTTCCTGGGCGAAGCGATTGAAATCATGAGCGTGGGGATGCCGGAGGAGGGGCTGGAGGGTTTCTTTGACGATGCAGGGCGAGCCCTCAACCGCTTCGAGGCCATGACAGACGACGAAAAACGCGAGAACTGGGGGCGCTTTGAAGAGGTGCGCGGCCAGGTGCGCCGGCGTTTCGACGCAGCCTCCTCGGCAGAGCAGGCCACCCACCAGGACACCATGGACGGCTACGACGCGGTGACCGAGCCCGCCGCAGGCCCGTGATCCAGGCGACCGGAAGATGATGAAAGAGACTGCGCCGCTTCGACTGGAAATAGAACTTCCCGAGATGCCGCTATCCCCGCAGGGATCGCGCCGCATCAAGGCCCGCCTGACCAACACCGGGGAGGCGGCCATCGTGATCAACCGCCGCCTGGCCGTCGGCTACCGGGACCATCTGGCCCGGGAGCTGTTCGCCGAGCTGCGAAATCCGGAAACGGGAACGCACATTTCCGTCCAGGAAGTAGATTACGACCGGGCTTTCTCTCCCCCTTCCGATTACGGGCCGCTCGAGCCTGAGCAAAGCGTCGAAGCGGCATTTGATTTCTTTGAGTGGTATCACCCCATGAAAGGCGGCACCTACCTGCTGATCCTGCACTACCAGGCCGACGAACCGCTGGCGAAAGCCCCTCCAGGCCTGGCCGCCGGCATTCATTCAAGCCGCCCGGCAGCCATCCGGGTTGAACTGGAAAGCGGAAAGTGATGAACAAGCAGGCGCAATCCGCCGAGAAAAGCACGACCAAACGGGTTCAGCCGGTCCAGGCGAGCGGCCCGGTGGAAACCGCCGAGGCAGCTTCCCTGGCAGAGTTGACCTGCAGCCTGCTGGCTGCGGCCGCAGGAGACCCCCTGGAAAGCCAGTCCGGGTTCCTGGGCGAGCGCCGGCACCCGCGCGCCCAGCGGCAGGACGTGGCCGAAGCCATCGGCCGCGCCCACGGCAACCGGCACTTGCAGCGCGTGGTCGGCCTGGCGCAGCGGAATGGCCGCGCCCTCCAGCGGCAAGACGAAGCGGAAAAGCGGGTGATGAAAGGCGTCGATCCCGGCATGCTGAAGGTCGAGGTCACCAAAGAGATCTCGGTCAGCGGGGCCATGTCGGCGGAGAAAAAAGGAGAGGGGGCGGCCGCGATCGTCGCTATCCACGCCCCCAAGATCAGCTTCATCGCCAATGTGGACATGCCCTCCGACGTTGAACTGAGTGAGGAGGGGGAGAGTTTCATGAAAGTCGGGCCTGTCCAGACGATGACCAGCTCAACCCGGGTGGGTGTGTACAAAAAGGGCGAAAAGGAAGTCGCCCGCTACACCAACCAGATGAACGATCCCGTCCGGGATTCGAAGCGTTTTAAATATGCGGGCGAAGGTGGGGAGGGCTTTCCGGCGGAACAGCCTTTTTACGACAAACCCGGGCCGCTCACCAACGACATCCGCTCGGCGACGGTCAGCTTTGAAGACGAACCGACCATGTCGCTGCCGCTGGAATTCGGCGGCGGCAGGCTGACCCGGGTGGAGGGCGCGGACCGCTTTAACACTTCGATCGGCATCAAGCGCAGCGGTGTGATCAAACTGGTCAAACCATTCGGCTGGCAGCTGGATTGGTCCACCGACCTTTCGGAAAACCTGGACATCCAGGAGGACGAAGAAGCGGCCAGGCAACACATCACCTCCTGGGAAGAGGCCACCGGCATCGTCATGGACACGGAGACGTACGCCTGGAAAGAGGCGGCCAAAAAGCCGCCGATTTTCACCTTTTACACCGTGGACGCCGCAATGACCGAGAGCGCATCCACACTCTGGCTGGCCCTGGCGGCTGCGCGGAACCTGGACCCCGGATCGGTCTCCAACATCGAAGAGGCTTTGCGCCGCAAGGACCCCAGCTTCAAGATCAAGCTGACCGTCAGCCGCTCTGCAAATCGCGGCTTTTTCGGCGGCGCCAGCTCCGACACCATCGGAATTTTTGCAGTCGCCAGCAAGCAATCGAAATTGAACGGCCCGTACACGATCGAAGAAGGAGCCAGCGTAACCGTGGGTTTCAAGTTGAGCGAGATTATCGACCCATCGTCCATCGACAGCGCATCGAAGCTAAAAATCTGGGCAGGCGGTCATGGGGACGAGGCGATCCTCGGAGATTTCGCAGAATTAGGCTACCCCTTTCTGAGCAGCGCATCCATTTCCGTCACCAACGCCGATGGGGGCGGTGGCACCTACAAGGTCGACGTATCAATGGCATAGATATGAAAAGATCGAAAGGCAAATCCCGGATCCATAAGAAAGACCATCAGGACAATACCCAGCCTGAACGGCGGCGCATGCAAAAACCGGCATCCAATCCGGTCCTCGACATGCAGGAGCGCCTGGGCAATCGGATGGTCAGCGCTCTGCTGGGCGGCCAGGTGCAGCGCGCCGGATCGGAGGCGATCCAGGACGAGCCCCTGGATATCAGCGGACTGGGCACCAGCCGGCGGCTGGCAGGTCACGGAAATCTGGGCGCAGCAGTCCAGACGCCGGGGGCGATTGCCGATATTCAGGCGCGCGGACCTTTCGGCGTGGAGGCCAGCATCTCATTTGCGGCCAACGCCCCAACCATCCAGCAAAAGCCGGCCGCTGAGATCGCCAGCAGCCACGGCCGGCCTGGGGTCGCCGGCTGGACCACGCCGGCCTATTCCGTCCAGGTCAACAGCGCCAGCCCCTCCAGCATTTCAATTTCGGTCACGCTCGACTTCATCATGGAGCTGGCCAGCGAGTACACCGGCCTGAACCGGCAGATCCTGCAGGATCACGAAATGGGCCACGTCAACATCGGCACCAGCAAAGCGCAGGAGCACTTCGTCGACAACCTGGACACAAGGCTGGAAAACAACCGGGGGCTGACTCGGGCCAATATCCAGTCCGCCATCCTGTCGGCCGAGAGGGCCTTTGTAACCTCTGAAGGGAACGAATCGCAGGCCTACGACACAAGCGACTATCCGCGCATGCGGCAGGCCTACCTCGGGGCGCGCACCCCGCTGGCTGACCTGGAAACGTTTTCAGGCCGGATCGGACGGATGGCCGCCCGGCTGCGGAACTTCAACGGCACTGTGTTGTCCGCAACTCAGGGCCAGGCGGAAGTACTGGCACAAGAAGTGATCGACGCCTACGGCGAGCTGGAGGGCGAAGAGCTGAGCATGCTGCAGTACAACCCGGAGTTCAAAGCCCTGGTCGACAGCGCCAGGGCACGGATCGACGCTTTTATCGAGCAGCAGGAATACGAGTTCTGGGTGATCGAATTTTCGATGCTGCACGCCAGCACCCGGCAACAGCTGCACACCCTGCGGGTGACCCTGGACCAATTTACCTGGCGGCCGCCGGTATAACCCGGCATGAAAAGGAGCAACTATGCCTGAACCAACCTTCGACCATAACAAAAAGCCGATCGAGCCCAGCGCGCAGACCGAAGCGGGCGAGAAAGGTAAGGACACGCCCTCGCACCCGCTGGCGGACCTGCAGCGGCAGGTCGGCAACCGCGCCGTGCAGCAGTTGATCCAGCGCAGCGGCGGCCAGGGCCCAACGGAGCTGGACGAGGACACCGCCGGCCGCATCGAACGGGCACGCGGCGGCGGCCAGGAACTCGAGTCCGGCACCCGGGACCAGATGGGCCAGGCGATGGGATACGACTTCAGCGAAGTGAACGTGCATACCTCGCCCGAATCGGACCAGCTCAACCACCAGGTCGGGGCCGAAGCCTTCACCACCGGCAACGACATCTTCTTCCGCGAAGGCGCCTACGATCCGGCCACCGAGGGCGGCCAGGAACTGATCGCCCATGAACTGACCCACGTCGTGCAGCAAGGCACCGGCCAGACCGGCGGTTCGGGCGGCGCAATGACGGTCAACGCCCCGGGGGACGCCCACGAAAAGGAAGCCGATGCTGTAGCACAGGCGGTGACCGGGCCGGGGTCGGAGGCGGTCCAAAAGCAGGGATCCGATGTCCAACTCCAGGAAGTCCCCGAAGAGGAAGAGGAAATCGCCCAGATGCAGGAGGATGAAGAGCTGCTCCAGATGCAGGAAATGCCCGAGGAAGAGGAGCTGCTCCAGACCCAGCCGCTCGAAGAGGAAGAGGAAATGCTGATGCCGAAGTTGTCGGACGACGTGGATACACCGGGCTTAGGAGCCTAAGCGCCCATGTTTGCGGACCTGGACGAAACCCTGCGACAGCTCTTGATCGAAGAGCTGCCCGTCAAGAACGGTGAGATCGACATCCAGTTCGATCAGCCGGTGCGCGAGTGGAGCGCAAGGCTGTCCAAGCCGACGATCAGCATGTTCCTGTACGACGTGCGCGAAAACAACCAGCTGCGGCAGCACCAGTGGCAGCATGTCCAGCGGCAGAACGGCAGCGTGACCCAGAAGCGCACGCCGATGCAGGTCGACTGCCTGTACATGCTGACCACCTGGGGCAACGACCCGGCGGATGAGCACCGCCTGCTGACGCGCGCCATGATGGCCCTTTTCCGCTTCCCCACCATCCCCGATGACCGTCTGGTCGGCACGCTGCAGCAGCCCCCCTTCCCGATCCAGGCGCAGCTGGCGCGCCACGACCGCCTGACCAATCCGGCGGAGGTGTGGAGCGCGCTGGACAATGAGCTGCGGCCCAGCGTCAGCTACGTCGTCACCCTGGCGCTCGACCCCTGGGACGAGGTCACCGGGCCGGCTGTACGAACCTTCACCCTGCACACCGGGCAGGCCAGGAACCTGCCGCGCTACCAGCTGCTCGACCCGGAGGAGACCCGCAACCGCATGGCCTTCATCGGCGGCACGGTGCGCTCGACCAAGGGCGAGCCGCAGGCCGGCATCAGCGTGGCCATCAAAGGCACCGGCTACCTGGCAAAAAGCGCCGAGGACGGCCGGTTCCGCCTGGGCGGCTTTCCTCCTGGGGATTACACCCTGGTGGCTTTCCCCGAAAAAGGGAAACCCAAAGAAAAGAAGATCCGCGTCCCGCACCAGCAGGGCGAGGACTTCGACATGGAAGTCTGAGATGAACGTTTCCTGCCGCGCGCCCCCACCGCCCGTGGGGCGGGGCGATACGTACGGGTCGGTCTAAGACCGGCCCCTTCGGCCCCGCCCCCGGGCGGCCCCTCCCACCTTCCCTTTGAACGATATATTTTGAAAGGAGAAATCTGATGGCACTATCCTATGCATCTCCCGGCGTCTACGTCGAAGAAGTGGACAAAGGGACAAAACCTATCGAAGCAGCGGGGACCTCGACCGCCGCGTTCGTCGGCATCACCGCAGAGGCCAGCCGAAAGGCGATCGACGCGGCCACCGGCGAACGCGTGATGGTCGAATCCCGGCTCAACAAGCCCACCCTGGTGACCAGTTGGACCCAGTTCGCCGACATCTTCGGGGGCTTCACCTCCGGCGCTTATCTGCCGGACGCCGTCTACGGGTACTTCGCCAACGGCGGGGGCCCCTGCTACATCACCAGCCTGCGGGCGCTGGACGAATCCAAGGGTGATGTCAAGGCGGCCACGGCCAGCATTTCGGCTGAAAAAGGTACCGCCTTCCGTGTGACGGCGAAGGCGGCAGGCCCTGCAGGGAACAACCTGGTCGTGAGCATCAAGGCCGGGGACGATGACACCTTCACAATGAGCGTCGGCGGCCAGACCAAGTCCGGCCTGACCATCGCCAAGGGCGACAACCAGATCAGCGCCGACACCTTCGACGCCGTCAGCGTCTCGCACGTCGGCAGCGCCCTGCCCACCCCGGGCAGCTACCCCCTCAGCGGGGGCGGCATGGCCCCGCTCACGGCAGCCGACTTCATCGGCGACGCCAGCGAGCGCACCGGCCTGGGCGGCCTGGAGGCCCTGGACGACGTCCGCCTGGTGGTCTGCCCGGACGTGATGGCCGGCTACGACGGTTCGGATGACGCCAAAGAACGGGTCAAGATGGTACAGGAGGCGTTGATCTCGCACTGCGAGCGCCTGAAGTACCGTTTTGCGGCCATCGACACGCCCCCGGGCCTGAACGCCCAGCAGGCCAAGGAGTGGCGCGAGTACGTCAACTTCGACAGCTCCTACGCCGCCCTGTACTACCCGTGGATCGAGATCGCCGACCTGAGCGGCACCGGCAGCACGACCAAGTTCGTGCCGCCGAGCGGTCACATGGTTGGGATCTACAACCGCACCGACAGCGACCGCGGCGTGCACAAGGCCCCCGCCAACGAAGTGGTGCGCGGCGCCATCAGCCTGGAGATCAACCTCAGCCGGGGCGAGCAGGACACGCTCAACCCGATCGGCGTCAACTGCATCCGGACTTTCCCCGGGCGCGGCATCCGGGTCTGGGGTGGCCGCACCCTGAGCAGCAACGGCTCGTGGCGCTACATCAACGTGCGGCGCCTGTTCATCATGGTGGAAGCCTCGATGGACGCCGGGCTGCAGTGGGTGGTCTTCGAACCCAACGACAGCACCCTGTGGGCCAAGGTGCGCCGGGACGTGACCGCCTTCCTGCGCAACGTCTGGCGCGGCGGAGCCCTGTTCGGCACCACGCCGGACCAGGCCTTCTACGTCAAGTGCGACGAGGAGCTCAACCCCTCTGAAGTGCGCGACCTGGGGCAGCTGATCATCGAAGTGGGCCTGGCGCCCGTCAAGCCGGCCGAATTCGTCATCTTCCGCATCAGCCAGTGGGCCGGCGCAAATGCGGAGGCGTGACCGGGCAGGAATGAAATGCTAGAAAGTCGAAAAAAACATGAACCCGAAAAAAGGGAGTACAAGCTCCCTGAGCGGAGGACGGCTGCGTCGTTCAGCAGCCGGACGCAGTCGAAGGGGCGTCCGTCCACCCCGAACCGAATGGGCCGCATCCTTCGACTGCAACTGGCCGGCCTCCTCACTGCGTTCGGGACAGGCCCGGCCAGTTTCCGCTCAGGAAGCTGAGGGCTTAAGGTTTTCGACAAAATTGCACATAGCAAACTAAAGGAGACCCAAAATGGCAGAAGAACTCCCGCTCGTAGGATTTCATTTCGCCGTCGACATCCAGGGCGTGATCAAAGGCTACTTCACAGAGTGCAGCGGCCTGGGGTCGGAGCATGAGATCATCGAGCACAAAGTTGTGACCGAATCCGGACAGGAAGTGGTCAAGAAGATCCCCGGACGGCTGAAATGGGAAGACATCACCCTCAAGCGCGGCATCACCAGCTCCATGGACATCTGGGATTGGCGGGCGGATGTCGAGAACGGCAACGTCGAAGACGCCCGGCGAGACGGGTCGATCATCATGTTCGACCAGCAGCTCAATGAAGTCGCTCGCTGGAACTTCGAACGCGCCTGGCCCCTGAAGGTCAGCGGGCCCTCTCCCAAATCCGACAGCAACGAGATCGGGGTCGAGGAGATGGTGATCACTCACGAATACATCGCCCGGGTGAGCTAAAGGCGCACCATCGAACCTGAACAAGCAAGCCAGACCACCGGTTGAGCAGGCTGCCCGGCAGCCGTATCGAAACCGGGTTTGGCGGCGGCGCAGGGGATCGATTCGGACGTTTTGCGTCTTGCTCACCCCTTGCGCCTCAACATGGAAAACCGAACGGAACCGAAATGGAAACGACCTTCCCCTTCACCCTGCCGCGCGGCCTAACCGCCGGCGGCCAGGTCCAACGGAGCGGCCGCATGCGGCTGGCGACCGCCCGCGACGAGATTGAGAGTATGAACGATCCGCGCGTGCTGGCCAACGAGGCCTACCTGCCTGTGCTGCTGCTGAGCCGGGTGATCGTCCAGCTGGGCGATCTCTCCCCGGTCCCACCGCAGGTGGTCGAAGGGCTGTTCGCATCCGACCTGGCCTACCTGGAAGACCTGTACGAACGGCTGAATTCCCCGGAGCGCGTGGCGTTGGGCGCAGTCTGCCCGCACTGCAGCACGCAGTTCCAGATCCAGGTGGCGCCGCTGGAAGGCGCCTGAGAGGCAGCCCATGCCCGAACGATCAGCCGCCCCCACGGAAGCCCCGCCCACCCGGACCCTGACCCCCGAGCTGGTGCGCAAGGTCGCGGATAAAGTCTATGCCTTGCTGCTGGCCGACTTGCAGCGCGAGCGTGAACGGGCCCGCACCAGCCATAAAGGCTGGAAAACACGGAAATACCGCTGATGCCTGCTGAAAAATCCGACTATCCGATCACCGCCGCATTCCGCTTCGTCGTTTCCCTCGACGGGGAGGCGATCGGCGCGTTCACCGAATGCGCCCTGCCGACCGTGGAATGGGAAGTGGAGGAGATCAAAGAAGGCGGCCTGAACACTTTCACACACCAGCTGCCCGGACGGCGCAAGTCCAGCAAAGTGACCCTCAAAAATGGCGTCGGGCTGGCGACAGGGCTGGTGGACTGGTACATCGAAGCGATCGGCGAGGAGTTCTCGCGGCGCCAGGTCACCATCACGCTCCTGAATTCCAAGCTCGAGTCGATGATGACCTGGGACATCGAGAACGCGTACCCGACCCGCTGGTCGGGCCCCTCGCTGAAATCGGACGACAACACGATCGCCATCCAGGAGCTTGAACTGGCCTGCGGCGAGATCAGCGTCACCCAGGAGGACAGCTAGACATGGCCGCCCGCTCCCGCTTGGCCCGCCGGCTGCAGCGGCACAGCCGCCTGGCGACCCTGGTGCGTTCCGCCACCCGGCCGGACCCCCTTTTCAGCCCGGCCAATCCTTCGCCCGCGGAACCCGCATCCACGGGCCCTGCGCCGGAAAAAGCGATTGTGCTGCCGCCGGAGAACGACCTGCCCGCCGGCCAGGTCACGCCGCTGGCGCCCCCGGCTGAATGGAACGCGTCGCCTGCACCGGAAACCCTGCAGCGCATCCCGGCGCCCGTCCCTCCGCCAGCCCCCGCAACGGCGCCGGCTGGCGAACCGCTCCCTCAGGAGCCGGAACATGAAGATAGGCAGGACTGGGAGCGGCTGCAGCTGATCTTCGACCGGCACCGGGGAAAACAGGCCCCGGCGAAAAATCCCCCGACCGATACGATCGCGCGGGACCCCAAAAAACACAAACCGGAGAGCGCGCCCCCCTCCTCGGGCCCAGGACCGGCTGGCGGCTCCGGCCCGGCGGAAATGGATCTTCCGGAAGCGCCAGTTGGCGACGGCGAGGCCGGCACGCCTGGCGCCGGGGGGGATTCCAGCATCGGCGGGAACGTCAGCGCGGAGGGCAACGCCAGCGCCGGTGGAAACATGTCCAGCGGCGGCAGCATTGCCGGTGGCGGCAACGTGTCGGCGGGCGGTAATGCCAGCGCCGGCGCGATCATCACCGCCGGTGGGGACGTCCAGGCCGGAGGGAACATAGACAGCGGGGCCGGGATCGAAGCCGGAGGGGATGTGTCCTCCGGTGGCAATATGGGCGCCGGCGGGTCGATCAGCGCCGGGGGCGACGTTCAGTCCGGAGGGGATATGAACCCCGGAGGCGACGTCACTCCCGGGAGCAACGCCACCGTCGCGGGTGATTTGAACACGGCCGGAAACCTGACCGCCGGAGCCGGCCAGTTCACCGTGGGTGACAGCCAGGTCAGCGGCAATGTTCAGGCCGGCGGCCTGGTGACCTCGGTCGGAGATTTGGAAGTCAGCGGGAATCTTTCGTCCGGATCCGGCGTGATCTCGCTGGGCGATATGGAAGTCTCCGGCAGCAGCACCAGCGGCGCCATGCAGCTTTCCAAAGGGGACACCACCATCAGCGGCGGAGCCAACATCGGCGGGGCGCTGATGGGCCAGGGCGACGTATCAGTCCAGGGATCTGCCACCTCCGGGTTGATCAAGAGCGAGGGGGACACGGAGATCGAGGGAAGTGCTATGGCCAGTTCCATCAAAACGGGCGGCGACCTGGAGGCCGGGACCAACGCCTCAGCCAGCTCCCTGAAAACCGGCGGGGACCTGCACGCCGGAGGCAACGTCACGATCGGCGGACGGGCCAACATCGGCGGTTCGATCAGCGCCGGAGGCGGGGTCACGATCCATGGGTCCACCAACGCTTCATCCGCCAGCGGGGGCGGCGGCGGAACGGTGCAGCCGAAGCGCGATGAAAGCAGCCCGCCGCAAGTGCCCCTGGAGGACGCCTGGCCGGTGCAGCGCAAAACAGCCCCGGAAGGGGAAAACCCGCAAGAGATTGTCGAGCCGCCCGAGAGAGAAGCTGGCGCAGGCGTGGCTGCCGCCCTGGCCAGGGTGACCAGCGGCAAAGCGACGGACTCATCGATCGAATTCATCCCGCCGCGCCAGCCGCGCCCGGCCTCGCCAGAGCCTCAACCGGCCGTGCAGCGCAGCCCGCAGCCGGGGCCCGAGCCCGTGCAAAGCACCCCCGGGCCCGACGTGGACACCGAGATCGGGCCGCTGCCCCCGGATTTGTGGTCGCTGATCGGCCGGCAGCCTCCGGGTGAGGCGGCAGCAGGGGAACGCAGTCCGGCGGCGGACCCAGACACCAAAACCGCGCCCCGGACGCCGGTCGAGGAGAAAGGGGAGGAGCCAGGCAAGATGATCCAGAGGGCGGCAGTAGCTTCCGCCCCGGAGGGCGATTCCGACCCCCAGGGCGAGCAGACCGAGCCGGAAGTCGATGTGGACGCCCTGGCCCGGAAGGTGTATGCCGAACTGCGCCGGCGCCTGGCGGTTGAATTTGAAAGAATGCGGAAATTTTTCTGATTTTCAGGAGCCTAAATGTCTAACACCCGCGGCAACCTGGTTGCAGCCCGAATTTTTGAAGTCGACGACTCCGGCGAGGAGAAAGGCGGCGGCGTCTCAGTGGACTGCATGTTCAATCCCTACGAGTACACGGTTTCCAAGCAGAACACCTTCGAGGAGAAATCACGCAACCGCTCCAGCGTGCCCCAGTTCGAGTTCAAGAAAGCCGGCGCACAGACACTCAAGCTGGCATTGATGTTCGATACCTACGAAGCTGGAGAAGACGTCGCCAAGACGACCAACAAGCTGTGGAAGTTCATGGAGCCCAAGACCCGCGACGACAGCAACTCCAACCGCAAAGTGCCGCCGCCTGATGTGGCCTTTGAATGGGGCGTCTTCCGCTTTGTGGCAGTCATCACACAGATGACGCAGAAATTCACCCTGTTCCTGCCGGACGGCACCCCGGTACGCGCCCGGGTGGACGTCACCTTCACCCAGCACCGGGATACGAACGATTACCCCAACCAGAACCCGACCTCTGGAGGCGGTGAGATCGAAAGGGTCCGCCGCGTGGTCGCCGGGGACCGGCTGGACCAGATCGCCTACGAAGTCTACGGTGACGCCACACGCTGGCGCCAGATCGCCGAGCGCAACAACCTGCGCGACCCGCTGGCGCTGCAGCCCGGACAGATTCTGACCATCCCGGTCAGTTCAGGATAGGACCGTCCATGAGCGATCAAGCCGAACTCTCCAGCCAGCTGACCATCAAGATCGACGGCCAGGAAGTCCCCTTGGACGTAATGACCCAGGTCGAATCGGTCACCGTGGAGCAGCACAGCCTGCTGCCGGACATGTTCACGATCGTGCTGTTCGATTCCGAGATGGAAGTGCTGGACAGCGGGCCTTTCGATTTGACCAAAAAGGTCGAAATCGCCGCCGAAGGAGCCGATGGCAATGAGGTCAAACTGATCGAAGGCGAGATCACCGCCCTGTCCCCCAGTTTTGGCGAAGGAATGATCGCCCGGCTGGTGGTGGAAGGCTACGACCGCTCCCACCGGCTGTACCGGGAGACCAAGAGCGCGGCATACCTGAACAAGAAGGACAGCGACCTGGCCTCGGAGATCGCCCGCGCTGCCGGGTTGCAGGCGGAAGTTGAGACCACCGCAACGGTCTACGATCACATCTACCAGCACAACCAGAGCGACCTGGCCTTCCTGCGCCAGCGCGCCGCCCGGATCGGCTACGAGGTCTTTGTGGAAGGCGAAAAGCTCTATTTTCGCAAGCCACCTTCCGGGCAGGGGGAAGAGACCCTGATCTGGGGCGAGGACCTGAAGACCTTCGCCCCGCGCATGACACTGGCCGAGCAGGTGGACGAGGTGGTCGTGCGCGGCTGGGACGTGCAGCGCCAGGAAGCGATCGTCGGGCGGGCGCAGAACGGGTCGCTCTATCCGAACGTGCAGGAGCAGAAGAACGGGGCGCAGTGGGCGGGCGATTTCGGCAGCGGCAAAAAGGTGATCGTCGACCATCCGGTGGTCAGCCAGGCCGAAGCGGACGCCATCGCGGCGGCCCGGCTGGACGAGTTGAGCGGGGCGTTCATCGAGGCTGAAGGCGAGGCCTTCCGGCGCCCGGGGATCCGCGCCGGCCGTTTCATCGAGCTGCAGGGCCTGGGGGAGCGCTTCAGCGGCCATTACCTGGTCACCAGCGCGCTGCACCGCTACACCCCCGAGGGGCTGCAGACCACCTTCTGGGTGCGGGGCAGCCGCACCGGGACGCTCGGCGAACAACTCGGCGGGAAGCCGGACGTAGAGCGCTTCCCCGGCGTGGTGACGGCGGTAGTCACCAACACCGACGACCCCAACGACTGGGGCCGCGTTAAGCTCAAGTTCCCCTGGATGTCGGAGGACGCCGAAAGCGATTGGGCCCGCGTGATCGGCAGCGGCGCCGGGCCGGAAGCTGGCCTGTACGGGCTGCCCGAGGTGGGCGACGAAGTGCTGGTGGCCTTCGAACAGGGCGATTTCAGCCGGCCCTTCGTGCTGGGCGGCCTGTGGAACGGGCAGCACGATATCCCTCCGGAGGCGGCGGCCGCCGGCAGCGGTGAAAAACCGCTGGTGCGCACCTGGCGCTCGCGCAGTGGGCACTGGGTCGCCATGCACGACACCGCCGACGACAAGGTGGAGATCGTCAGCGCCGGGGGGCACAAGTTCACCCTGGACGACGCCAACAAGGCCATCACCCTGGAAACCAGCGGCGGCCTCAAGCTCTCACTGGAAGACAACGGCAGCAAGATCAGCCTGGAGAGCGGCAACGAGATCGAACTGAAGTCGAGCGGCAATATGAAGATCGAAGCTTCCGGCAACCTGGATTTGAAAGCGTCCGGACAGGTCAACGTCCAGGGCGCGATGATCAACCTGAACTGAAACAGGAGCGCAGCAATGGGGCAGCCCGCAGCCAAACAGAACGACCAGGTCACCGCCACCGACATGCATATCGTGTTGGTCCCCTCCCCGGGAGGGCCCGTGCCGACTCCCCTTCCACACCCCTTCATTGGCCTGATCGACGGCAACCTGAGCGCCGACGTCAAGATCGGGGGGCTGCCGGCCGCGACGGTGGGCAGCACCGCCTCCAACACCCCGCCGCACCTACCCACGCCGCCGGGCACCGCTTTTCAGATCCCGCCCACCAACCGCGGCACCATCATGGTGGGCAGCGCGACGGTCATAATCAACGGCAAACCCGCAGCCCGCAACGGCGACCAGGTGCAGACCTGCGCCGACCCGGTGCCGAATATGACCGGGATCGTGGTGGCCGCCGGCACGGTCATGATCGGTTGAGTGAAAAAAAGGAGCACGCAGCATGACATCGAACATCACCGGATCCGGTTGGGCTTTCCCGCCCAAGATCGACGCCCAGGGGGGGCTGGCGCTGACCAACGAGCGCAGCGAGGTGCAGCAGGCGATCGAGGTCATCCTTTCGACTTCCCCCGGACAGCGCGTGATGCGCCCCACCTTCGGCTGCCGTTTGCATGAGCTGGTTTTCGCGCCCAACAACAGCCACACGGCCGCCCAGGCCCGCCGCTACGTGGAGGAGGCGCTCGGAATGTGGGAGCCGCGCATCAGCCTGCTGAATGTCGAGGTCTCCACCGACCCCAACGACCACGGCCGCCTCCTGATCGAAGTGGAATACGAGATGAAATCCACCCACGACCGCCGCAGCCTGGTGTACCCGTTCTACGTGATACCGGAGGAATGATCTGGGATTGTGATTTTTCCCAACAGAATTTTTTGAACTCGCTGAGAGGAATTCAGAAACCGCCCCTTCCCTTCGGTTTCACTCAGGACAGGCGACTACGTGCGACCGCCTCCCTGAGCGGCGGCGGGG